>JBCAZB010000326.1:0-3638 GCA_038533315.1 Pseudomonadota bacterium
GAGCCTGACGGTTAATGCGGTCAGTCCGACCGGTTTCGAAGTCAATATCATTCCGCATACAGCGGCGGAGACAACCCTTGGCGATCTGCGCGAGGGGGACCGCGTCAACATTGAGGTGGATTTACTCGCGCGATACGCCGAACGCTTGCTCACCGGTGATCAAGCCGATGCACCGATCAGTCGCGAGTTTCTTGCCAAGCATGGTTTCGACAGTTGAGCGCAATCGCTGACGTGTTTTGAGGACAACACTTATGAGTACAGTCAAACTGGCGGGCGGTAGCGCCACAGAATTTGCGCCAATCGAGCAGATTCTCGAACGCCTGAAGGCGGGCGAGATGGTGATTATGGTGGACGATGAGGATCGCGAGAACGAAGGCGATCTGATCATGTTGGCCAGTCACGTAACGCCTGAGGCCATTAACTACATGGCGCGCTATGGTCGGGGCTTGATTTGCATGACGATGACACGCGAGCGTTGCGAGCAACTCCGCCTGCCACTCATGGTCAGCGGTACCGATGTGCAGCAAAGCACGAATTTCACGGTATCGATCGAAGCTGCAGAGGGCATCACTACGGGGATTTCTGCGCATGATCGCGCCCGCACCGTGCAGGTAGCAGTCGCGTCGGATGCGCGCGCCGAGGACCTCGTACAACCCGGACATATCTTCCCGGTGATGGCGCAACCCGGTGGTGTGTTAACACGCGCCGGGCATACCGAAGCGGGCTGTGATTTGGCCCGTCTGTGTGGCGAAGCCGAGCCTGCGTCTGTCATCGTTGAAATCTTGAATGAAGATGGCACGATGGCGCGACGTCCCGATCTCGAGGCCTTTGCCGAACACCACGGTTTGCTTATCGGTACCATCGCTGACCTGATTCGATATCGGCTCGAAAAAGAAATTTCGGTCGAGCGCATCTACAGCCTACCCGCGCCGACGCCATTCGGTGCTTTCGAAATGCACGCATACGAGGACTACGTACACCGCAACGTGCACCTCGCACTCGTCTATGGCGACGTCACCAAGACGAAAGATGCACCACTGGTGCGCGTTCATGTGGCGGACACGCTCGGTGATGTCATCGGCATCGACGATCGCCGTCTCGGCTGGCCTCTGCGCGACGCGATGCGTCGCATCGCCGAGGAGGGCGCGGGGGTTATCGTGTTGCTGAGATACCCGGAGGGACCGCGCGAGTTGATCGATAGCATGCGTTCGCTGGCAGAAGAGCAAGTGCAGCGTCAACCCAGTCCGCCGGTGAATGAGCTGCGTCAGTATGGTGTCGGGGCGCAGATTTTGCGTGATTTGGGTATCCGTCGTATGCGCGTCATGTCTGCGCCGGTACAATTGCATGCGATTTCCGGCTTCGGCCTCGAAGTCGTCGACTATATTGACGCAGAGTAGCGTCCCAAAAAGGAAAGACTGATGTCATCTGTTAACACCTTCGAAGGTGATCTCGTCGTCAATGGCGCACGCTTCGCAATCGCGGCTGCACGCTTCAACGAGTTTATCGTGAAGCACCTCGTCGACGGTGCCATCGATACACTGGCACGACATGGCGCTGCGGCTGCCGATATCGATGTGGCCTGGGTGCCGGGTGCCTGGGAAATTCCTTTGTTGGCCGACAAGCTCTGCGCGACTCGCCGCTACGATGCCGTGATCACGCTCGGTGCCGTCATCCGGGGCGCGACGCCACATTTCGATTATGTGTCCGGCGGTTGTGCGCGCGGTGTCGCGGCGGCATCTGAAAAACACGGTCTGCCGGTAATTTTCGGTGTCCTGACTGTCGATAGCATTGAGCAAGCGATCGAGCGTGCGGGCACCAAAGCGGGCAACAAGGGGTCCGAGGCAGCGTCCGCCGCGATCGAAATGGTCAATCTGCTTCGCAAACTGGATTAGAGGCGGTACGCAGTGTCGAAAAGACCACCGTCGGTCACGCGGCGCCACACCCGTGCACTCGTGATGCAGGCGCTGTATCAGCAACAGTTCGACGACACGTCGCGTGCCGATTTGATCAACCAGTTTCGTGAGCGGCGCGAATATGAGCGCGTGGATCCCGAGTACTTTGCGACGCTTGTCAATGAAGCGATGGCTGAACTCGATGCATTGGATGCGGAGATTGGAGCGCTGGCTGATCGCGATTACGAACAGTTGACCGCTGTAGAGATCGCGATTCTGCGTCTTGGACTCACCGAACTGCGTCAGCATATCGAGGTGCCCTATAAGGTTGTCATCAATGAGGCGGTTGAGCTCACGCGGCGATTTGGTGCAGAGGACGGTCACAAATACGTCAATGCAATTCTGGACCGCGCCGCCAAGGCACATCGGCAGGCAGAGACGGCGGCCCGACAGAGTTAGTCCACGAAGCCGATCGCCCATGAATGAGTTCGAAATCATCCGGCATTTTTTCGATGATCCTTATGGTGATGCGACGATAGCGATCGGCGATGATGCTGCGGTCATTGAGCCACCTGCGAATGTACCGCTTTCGATTGCGGTGGACACCCTTATCGAAGGCCGACATTTTCCTGAGGACACCCACGCCGAGGACATCGGATACCGGGCGTTGGCGGTTAATCTGAGTGATCTCGCTGCGATGGCGGCGACGCCGAAATTCTATACGCTCGCGCTCACCTTTCCAGAGTTCGACCAACGCTGGCTCGCAGACTTTAGCGGTGCGATGCACGCATTGGCCTCCGATTACGGCATGCAGCTCATAGGCGGCGATACGACCCGCGGTGATCTGTCGGTCACCGTTCAGGTCATCGGTTATCAGCAGCATCGTCCATTGAGACGGGACGGCGCTCGACCGGGTGACCAAATCGTCGTGAGTGGCACGTTGGGCGACGCGGCAGCCGGGCTGGGCTTTGCGAAGTCGGCAACGCATGACCAGACAGCCTCCCATTGGCTGAAGCAGCGCTTCTTGCGCCCGACGCCGCGCGTGAGTCTCGGCCAGCATTTGTCCGGCGGAGCTACAGCAGCGATCGACGTATCGGATGGCCTGGCTGCCGACGTTGGCCATGTGGCGACTGCCAGTGGCTGCCGGGCGGTCATCGATGCCGCGCGTTTACCGTTGTCGGAACCACTATTGGCCTTATTCGATGCCGACCGTGCGCGGCGGTTCGCATTGGTCGGTGGCGATGATTATGAGCTCTGTTTCACGGTACCGGCGGGTTACGATGTCGCACAATTGGACGAGTGTACGGTGATTGGTTACTGCGAGGCGGGCGCGGGTGTTCGCGTGCTCAACCCACCAGCTGGTTTTTCCGCGGAGGAGTCTGGGTATCAGCACTTCGAGTAAGCATGACGCACCGATTCCGTCGCTGCGTACGGTTCTCACCGATCCGGTGCATTTTCTCGCATTCGGTTTTGGTGTCGGAGTATCGCCGACAGCGCCCGGCACGCTCGGTAGTGTCTGGGGTATCTTGCTAGCGGCAATAACGGCGCCACTGGGCTGGTTGCCGGAGGTTGCCATCGCTTTGGCGCTTTGTGTCACAGGAGTTTACATTTGTGGCGAAAGTTCACGGCGATTGGGCGTCCACGATCATGGCGGCATTGTTTGGGACGAGATCGCCGGCGCTTACTTGATTTGCCTCCCATTACCGCGAAGCTGGCAGGCGCTGATCCTTGCGTTTGTGGTGATCG
>JBCAZB010000327.1:0-3628 GCA_038533315.1 Pseudomonadota bacterium
GATCAATACGACCTTTGCATCATCGCCTCGGGCGCCAATAGTGATCTCGCCAATACGCTGTTCGAACGTCGACGCCGACGAGCGTACGCCTGGGGCTGCATCTGGACGACCATCGATTTGCCAACATCGCTGTCGCCAACTTTGTTGCACCAGCGCTGCCAACGCGCCGACCGGATGATGGGCATCCTGCCGGTGCTTAAGAATGGTGATGACTACCGAGCCGCCTTGTACTGGAGCGTCAAAACCGCCGATGTAGCTCACCTCGATGCGGACCAAACACAGACCATCAAATCCGAGATCACCGAGTTTTGGCCGGAGGCTGCAGCGTCTGTCGAGCCACTCAGACACGACGACTTTATCGCCGCAACCTACCGCGATGTATGGACGCCCACACCGTTCCGAGGGCGCGTCGTCACGATCGGTGACGCCTGCCATGCGACCAGCCCGCAACTGGGACAAGGGTGTACGATGGCACTGTTGGATGCGTATTGGTTGTCGCGCAACCTTCAGCATGCGGACAGCGAGATGGATGTTGCGCTAGGCCGTTGGTGGCAGACGCGTAAACGACAGCTCCAGTATGTTCGCCAATTGAGTCGTTTTCTGACACCGCTCTATCAATCCGACAATCGAATATTTGCCACCTTCAGAAACGCAGTTGTTGCACCGATGGGCAAACTGCCCGGGTTTTACGGACTGCAGCTGAGGACGCTCGCATCGGAGGTCTTCAGGCCACGCGACTGACTGCCGTGTATCCCCAGAGCGAGCGCACACAGCACAGTGAGCCTGGCCGAGATTTCAATGGGCCCTACTATTTACTCTGCGTGATAGTCTCGAGCGAGATGGTACCGTCGAACAGCAAATCGTAATTAATGCTCTGCATCATCGTTACTGTTGACATGTTGGCCGCCATAAAGCCCTTTAGGTATGACTTCATCACCTGCGTATAAGCCATGTGGTAAAACGTCATTTGCTGATCATGAGGCGCGATTGCCAGCTGATCGCGATACTCGGTAGGAATATCGGTTGGGTGATTGATGACTCCCGTCGCCGACAGCATGGCGGCAACGCCGCCCCACTCAACGTAAGTCTCATCGTCCGCCTCCATGACAAGCACAGATAGTTCATCGCTGTCCTTGCCCTGATAAATCTGCGCAAACCAAGTCGCCTCCTGCCCATTCAACCTCGATGTACCGAGCGCAATATAATTCGGATCGCCAACCAACTGACGAGCAATCTCGGTTTCGATCACGTTCTTAAAACGCGGGTTGGACACACCGTATTCTTTCAGCGCCAATCGCAACGCATTGGCGGGGCCTTTGGTGGTCGGCGCCACCTTATAAAACCGGCGAGCCCGCGGTGCATTGGCATCATCCGCACGCGCCACCGCACCCCTATCATCAACATAGTGCCAACCTGCCCAACGGCTGTCCGACTTTGAGGTTCTCGCCGGCACCGGGTAGCGACTGTTAATGACAGCTGTCTTTTTAGAGACTGACGCAGCTCGAGCCGTTGGTGCTGCGGGTTTCGCCATAGACGGATTGGCCTGTGCAAAGTAGTCACGTCTCCAGCACTTGCGTACCAACTTCTTATTAGACTGCGCATCAAACTTATCCACTGACGACAGCACAAGCACCAACACTTGCTCATCGACACGGCCTTGCCACGTGGCAACGAACGCGACTTCGTCACCCTCTTCGGTGTAGGCGATGCCTTCTACGATTGGGAACGACGGATTGTCGTCGAGTGTCCCTGTGATCTCTGGCATGCCGAGATTCATGATGTAGAGTCCACTTTCCAAACGGGCCCTCGCGTTGTCGGAACGCAGGTCCGGGTCGGTGCTATTGTCCTCACGGAGCGCCGCCAAAGACTTCACGCGTACCTCAATACCGTCCGTATTCCGATACACCAGCATGTTGACATTATCACTGTCGACACGCTCGAACTCGACGGGAATTGCGGCCTGTACATTTACCGCCAGCGCGCACATGAGCAGGAGAATGATGAACGAACGAATTAATGGCATTACGAAATCCCTCTACGAATGGCAATCAGTGCGCGACTTACGGTATTGCCTAGGTCAACAGACTCCAACACGACTGTATAAGCACGAATGCTTCGTGCATCATTATTGATCAAATGCCTGTGTAATCGCCCGTAACAATTCCGTGCGGTGAAAGGGCTTGTGCAGCAGCGAACCACTGTCGAGCACATCCGAGAATGGCCCGAGTAAATCGTCGGCGTAGCCCGTCATGAACACAAAGCATACGTCCGGCCATTGATCCACCAAGGACTGCCGAAGCTCCGGGCCAGACATGGTCGGCATCATGACATCACTCAGCACAAGATCTGGCGGCGGCTCGCCATCAGTCAGGGCCTGCAGCAGGCGATCCGGTGATGCAAACGCGCGCACCTTGTAGCCAGCCTGAATCAGCAATTGCTCAGTGACAACGCGCACTAGGAGCTGATCCTCAACCAACCAGACACGACGATGTTCGGCATCCGAATCGACGACCGTCGCGACGCGCGCGACTGGCTCTGCAAAGCTGCGCGGCACCGTAACTTTAAATACAGTGCCGCCATCGTCTGGCGAGAATAAGTCGATGCGCCCGTTATGCTGGTCAACGATGCGCTTGACACTGGACAACCCAAGGCCGACACCCGTCTCTTTCGTCGAAAAGAATGGCGAGAAGATCTGGTCGCGAATGCTGTCGTCTATGCCGGGGCCATCATCCGCGATGCAAAAACTCACGACGTCGTCTTCCACAACGAGCGACAGTTGAATCCGACCATTAGCACCCACGGCCTGCCCGGCATTCAAGACGAGGTTATACAGAGCCTGCTCGAGTCGATGTCGATCACCCATGATCAACGCATGCTCCGGCAAGTTCTCCAGCGTGAGCTCCGCTTTCTCACCCACCAGTGCGCGCAGCATCGGTAGCGCTTCTTCAAGAATCTGTACGGCATCGACCGAGGACAGCGCCAGCGGCAGATCGCGGACAAAGTCGAGCATGCGCGACGACAACGCACCCGCATGCAATGCTGCGGTGTGGATGTTCGTGACGAGTTGGTCGGCCTCCGCCTCCAAGCCCTGAAAGCGGAGCAACTCGGCATTACCCAGAATGACGGTGATGACGTTGTTCATGTCGTGTGCGACGGCACCGGTCAAACGACCTGTCTGGCGCAGCGCATCAGCCTCGTCAATCTGGTTTTTCATCCGCGTACATTGCGCTTCCAGATCGACGATTTGCGTGCGGTCGACCGTTGCCCCAACAAAACTGATCGGCGATCCGTCTTCAGCACGCTGCAGCACTGCAGCGCGATCCTGAATGTGACGCACACCGTCTTCGTGATTGATCTGGAACGTCGGCGCGTATTGACCCTTTTTGGACAACGCGAGATTGATATGTGCACTGATGCGATTACGATCCTGCTCGGACAGATCCTTCAGGTAGGCGCTCGTGCAGATCGGACCGCGCTCAAGATTGAGCAGTTCATAACACTGATCCGACCACCAAAGCTCGCCGCTCGGCACATGAATCTTCCAAAGCCCAATATTGTATTTGGCGAGCACACGCTCGTACGCACCGAGAACATCATCGTGATTGACTGGCGGCTCGGCGGCGCGCAC
>JBCAZB010000328.1:0-3623 GCA_038533315.1 Pseudomonadota bacterium
ATGGGCCCTGTGGTAACGCCAGCACTGTCCCAACCGAAGTTCACGAAGTTATTGGGACAGTGCTGGCGTTACCACAGGGCCCATCACCGTCCCGCTCGTTCTTGCGATGGGCTTGGGCGTCGGTGCAAATGTGCCCGGCGTCGCGGACGGCTTTGGCATTCTGGCGCTCGCCTCCGTAGGGCCGATCTTGTCGGTACTCAGCGTGGGTCTGTACACGCAGCATCAACAGCGCAAAGAGGACCTGGAACCCTCGACCGCGACGATCATTGTCAGCGAACTCGACAGTCTGGAGCCCAACACATGAGCAGCGACCCAGCGCAGGACATGTTCCTGTTGACCGCGATATTGCCCAATGGCGCCGCAAAATCCGTCGCCGAGCGTGCAGTGGTCACGCAAAATCTGACGGCGTTCAGTTGGCGCGCGCGCACGACCTTGCTGCGCAGTAACTGGCTAACCCGATGGATGCCGCCCGTAACACCCATGCGTACGATCTTTCAGATGGTGGTGCCGGCGCGAGCACTGAACAACACGCTTGCCTCCGTCGCACGCTACGGTCGCCTGGACAAGCAGGCTACGGGAGCTGTGTTCGCTGTCCGTTGCGAACGCTCACTGATGGGGCCACGCTTTAGCGGCTGGCCCAAGGTGCAGAATGCCTACGATATCGATATCGACAACATCACGCAGCCGCTGACAGCTATTTTCTGTGTGGTTGGTTCCGGACTAAGTGACCAGGTCGCTCGTGCCGCGGTGGCCGCCGGTGCTCACGGGCCGATTGTATCACTGGCGGAAGGCCGGGGTCTGCGCGATCGTATTGGCTGGTTACGTATCACCAAAGAACACACTCAGGACGTGCAATTAGTACTTGCTGAGACAGGCGTAGCGACCGCCGTCTTCAATGCGATGGCCCGTGCCGGACAGTTCGAGAAACCAGGCCGTGGCTTGATCTATCAAATGCCGGTGGCCAAAGGTCTTTTTAACCTTGCTAGCGAATATACGTCGGCCAGGCACGCGGCCAACATGCAGCAGATCATCGATGCAATCGACAATCTCGCCGGCCATACACACTGGCGCGATCGCGCTGGCTTTGATCACGGAGAGGACTATGAGGCGACGCGTCAGTTCAAGGTCGATGGGTTGAGTGCAGAACCGGCGAATCTATGTCTCACGGCACTGGTTCGTCAGTCGCAGTCCCAGATACTCAACGATCTTGTCATCGATTGTGGTGCCAGTGGGCTCAACTCCACTCATGCACATTTCGTTTCTGCAGCCGAGGATGAGCATGTTGGCGATGCGAGGATTCATGACGAATATGCATTGATTCGTTCTGTGGTATCGCAGGAGGTGGCTACGCGTTTCGTCGATGTCATGGACGCGCATGCAGGTGAACTCGGGCTCGACGACTATTGCGTCGCGACTCACCCTATTTCGGCGTTTATCGCCTACAAGGCCGGTAGCAAGGATTACCGAAGCGCAGCTTGATTGCCCAACCAATTTTGTCGTGTCAATCTGACTCAGACACCACTCATCGCGGCCGCGCTTTGTGCGACCTTCATAGCTTCAGAATCTGTGAGCGCCAACGCAATCTCGATGACGGTATCCTCGAGATCGAAATAGGTAGCGGCGCGATGCACCAGAGCTTTTCGAGATTCTAATGCGTAGGGCTCAGACTTGTCATCGGCAGCATCCAACAAGGTCGTCTCAACCGCGGTGCGCAACACTTCAGCAGCGGTTGATGTCGCGTCACCACCATCGTTGGCGTAACTGTCATACACCTCAACGATGAGGTCTGGCATTTTCCAATGGCGAGCTAACGCGGCAGTCAGCACTTCGAGACTTGCACCGAAATCCTCACTGACTTGATTGTTGATTGTCGGGTAATCGAAATCGTCCGAGGCTTCAAAGACCGTATTGAGCTTCTCAGGTTCTAAGACCGCCAGCACCAGTAATCCGAGGGAGTGGCACAACCCGTAAATAAATGCCGAGTTTCGGGCGTCAGTGGAGATATCAGGCAGTACTGCCGCAAGTCGTTTGCAGTACGCGGCCGCCCGCAGTGAATGCGTCCAGAACGCCTCGGTATCAAACGCGGCGCAGCGGCTGGTGTCGAATGCCTGCTGGGTCGCCAATGCGAATGCGAGCGTCCGTACTGCATCGGCACCGAGTACGCGATTTACCACATCACGCATTTCCGTAGCCGGGTTGGTTAGTCCAAAAAATGCCGAATTCGCGAGGCCGATCAATCGCCCTGCGATCGCAGGGTCTTTCGCGACGACATCCGCGATGACATTGCCATCGACATATTCGTCGCCCAACTGATCGATGATCTGCAATGCGACGGCTGGCAACGGCGGCAACATGTTGACCTGGCCAATAATGTCAGCGGCACCTTGTTGGGTGGCAGTACTTGTGGCGCTCATCCGACGCTCCTGTTCAACAGATCCAGAGATGGAAATTCCGGTGTCAGTAGTTTCGGTTGGTTAATTGCATGGCCTTGCACAAAGTCTGCTCCCATTTTCGTCACCAGTGCTTCGATTTCTTCGTTTTCAACGTATTCGACAACCGCCTTAATACCCATTGAATGTGCGATATCGATAATCGACTGAACAAAGATCTGATCGATCCGATCATCGATGATATTGCGAATAAAGGTGCCATCGATTTTGAGATAGTCGACTGGTAGTTTTTTCAGGTGTGAAAACGAAGACAAACCTGTTCCGAAGTCGTCCAGTGCGAACTTGCAGCCCATGTCATGCAATTTACCCATCAAACGGCCCGCTTCATTCAAGTTACGAATCACTGCCGTTTCGGTGATTTCAAAATTGATCAGGCCGGGCTCCACTGGCGAGTTGTTCATCGATTCAATCAGGAAATCGACGAATTTATCGTTGCCAACGCTACTGCCCGACAGGTTGATCCAGTATTGCTTGCGTTTGGCATCGAATGACTGATGCAAATAGAGCGTGCGTAGCAGGTTACGAACGACCCATTCATCGAGCTTGGTCGACAAACCGTAGCGCTCTGCCGCGGGTAAGAATGCCCCGGGCGGTACCAGACGTTTTTTCTCCGGGTCGCGCAAACGAACCAATACCTCGATGTGGTCCGGTGCCCCCTCGACTGGCTGTACCGACTTGATACGCTGGCCGTAGAGTGTGAAACGATCGTGTTCCATCGCGTCGGTCAGCCGTTGCGCCCAGCGGACTTCGCCGCGTTGGGCGACGACGTTGCTGTCTTCACTGTGCGCAAGATGAACCCTGTTGCGACCATTATTTTTGGCGGCATAGCAGGCGGCATCCGCAATTTGTTGGGCATCTTCAGCAGAGGTCACCGTCGCGTCCAGGCGGGCGACGCCGATGCTGACACCGATCTTGTAAGTCTCGTCTTCCCATCGAAAACGCAGTTCTTCGATCAGACCGCGAATCGTTTCGGCGATGTCCTCAGCGATACGCTGAGGACAGTCTTTGAGGATGATCGCGAACTCATCGCCACCGAGGCGACCGATCAGATCGTCACCGCGTACGCTTTTACGGAGTAAGTCGGCCACGACACGCAGTAGTTCGTCCCCTGCGGCGTGGCCAGACGTATCATTGACGATCTTGAACTGGTCCAAATCCATATACAGCAGAAAA
>JBCAZB010000329.1:0-3613 GCA_038533315.1 Pseudomonadota bacterium
GAAGGCGACGCGCAAACACTCACCGCCAAACACGTCATTCTTGCATCTGGCTCGCAGCCGATCGAGTTGCCGTCGATGCCGTTTGACGGCAAACACATCGTCGACTCGTGGGGTGCGCTTGAGTTCGATGCGGTGCCGAAGAAATTGGGCGTGATCGGTGCTGGTGTTATCGGTTTGGAACTCGGCAGCGTTTGGGGCCGGTTGGGCTCCGAAGTCACGGTTCTCGAAGCCATGCCCGATTTCCTTGCGATGGTCGACCGTCAGATTGCCAAAGACGCAGAGCGCCAGTTTCGCAAACAGGGTCTTGATATCAAACTCGGCGCCCGTGTGTCGTCGGCAAAGGTGTCGCGCGGCAAAGTGAAAGTTGTTTATGAGGACAAAGACGGTGAGCAGTCGATGACGTTCGATCGTCTGGTCGTGGCGGTGGGTCGACGGCCTTATACCGACAATCTGTTTGCGGATGATGCGGGTATCACACTCGACGAGCGAGGCTTCATTGAGGTCGACGATGAGTGTCGTACGAAAGTTCCGAACGTGTATGCAGTCGGCGATTGCGTGCGCGGACCGATGCTGGCACACAAAGGCACGGAAGAAGGCGTAATGGCAGCAGATTTGATCGCTGGTGAAGTCGCTGAAGTGAACTACGACGTGATTCCTTCGGTTGTCTACACAGCACCGGAGATCGCCTGGGTCGGTTTGACGGAAGAGCAGGCGCGTGACGCTGGCAAAGACATCAAGACCGGTACATTCCCGTTTGCCGCCAGCGGTCGTGCCAAGGCGATGGAGCAAGCAGCCGGTATGGTGAAGATCGTCAGCAGTAAGGATGACGACGAGATCCTTGGTGTTCACATCATTGGCCCGATGGCCGGTGAGCTGATCGGTGAGTTGGTCCTGGCAATGGAATTCCGCGCGAGTACTGAAGACATCCAGCGTACCGTACACGCGCATCCGACATTGTCTGAGGCGGTACACGAAGCTTCATTGAGCGCCGATAAGCGCGCGTTACACGCGATCAACCGATAACACATTCGCCTTCATAAAGCGCTGTCTAATCACTGTGACGTTGTCGTCACAGGTCAGGTGGCGCTCGGTGGATGTGGCGTCAGGACTGACGTTCTACCCGCACGACACCAGGTACCTGGGATAGTTTGGTCAACGCTCGGCTCAAGCTATCCAGGCCGTCGACTTCGGTGTCCAATTGAACAATGGCGCGCAGCGATTTGCGATTCACCTTGGATGAGTTGCCAAGAATGCGGACGTTCTCGTCATTCAATACTCCGCTTAGATCTTTCAGCAGCCCGTTCCGATCCGATGCTTCGATTCGAATACTGACCGGGTAGCGCGCTTCCTTGTCGTTACGCCACGCTACCTCGATGAGGCGTTCTGGTGCCTTACTCGCGAGTCGCTGCAGCGAGCTGCAACGCTGTGTATGTACCGAGATGCCGCGACCTTGCGTGATGTAGCCCTGGATCGACTCAGGCGGTACAGGATTACAACACCGTGCAAAGTGGGTCATCACCGAGTCGGTGCCGTCGACCAGTACAGCACCACGCCCGCTCGGTTTATGTTTACGGCTCCGTTTTTGTCGGGGCTGATCTTGGTCGGCGGGCGAGATCAGTTTCTGCGCCGCGTGAAAAACGGCAGCCGAGGTAATTTCTCCGACGCCGAGAGCAATACACAGTCCATCGACATCGTCGTAACCCATGTGCGCCGCCAGTTTCGCGATCGGGAGGTCTCGGATGTTCATGCGTTGCAGCTCGCGCTCAAGATGATCTCGGCCCTGTTTGCGGTTGATCTCCTTGTCTTGTTGGCGAAACCAACTGCGGACTTTGGTACGGCTTCGCGCCGAAGCGAGAAAGCCGCTCCGGGGTGAGAGCCAGTCTCTGCTCGGGTTTGGCTCCTTGGCGGTAATGATCTCGATGCGATCGCCATTGCGAATCGGGTAGGTCAAATTCACGATGCGTCCGTTGGCTTTGGCGCCTCTGCAGCGATGACCAATTTGTGTATGCACCTGATAGGCGAAATCGAGTGGTGTCGCCCCCGCGGGTAGATCGATGATGTCGCCACGCGGCGTGATCGCATAAACCCGATCGCTAAACACGCCATCGCTAAGGCTGTCGAGCATGTCCGCGCTGCCGGCATCACTTCCTTCGAGTAGTTGTCGCAACCAGGCGATTTTCTGTTCAAACGCACTGCTGCTCGCGCCACCTTCTTTGTACCGCCAGTGTGCGGCGACGCCGAGTTCCGCCTGAGCGTGCATATCCTGAGTGCGAATCTGGATTTCTAGCGGGCGACCCTCGGGGCCAAAAACAGCGGTGTGTAACGACTGATAGTTGTTACCTTTCGGGTTGGCGATGTAGTCGTCGAATTCCTCGCGAATGTAAGGCCAGCGATTGTGTACGACGCCAAGCGCGGTGTAACACTCGGTGACGGTGTTAACGATGATGCGCACAGCGCGAATGTCGAACAGGTCATCAACCGACACATTTTTTCGTTGTAGTTTTCTGTAGATAGAAAAGATGTGCTTAGGTCGTCCTGAAACACTGGCTTCAAGACCGGCGTCGCCCAGTAACGTCAGCAACTCGTCGCGTGCATCGGCAATGTAGCGCTCGCGTTCGTCGCGACGTTCGTCTAGTTGTCGAGCTATGGTTTTGTAGTCGGCGGGCTGCAGGAATCGAAATGCAAAATCCTCGAGCTCCCACTTCAATTGCCAGATACCGAGTCGATTCGCCAATGGCGCGAATATCTCTCGCGTATCTCTCGCCAGCATTTGTTGTTCTGCCACCGTTGCGTCTCGTGCGGCGCGCAAGTCGCACAGCTGTAGCGCCAATCTGACGATAACCAGGCGGTAGTCATTGACGACAGCCAACAACATGCGACGCAATCCTTCTGAGTGCGCCTCCGGTAACTGCTCACCAGGAAGCCACTGGCCGGGCAGCGAAAAGTCCAGGAGTGTCACCAATTCGCGACAGTGTACTGCTGTTTTTTTGCCGGCATGCTTCTCTACGAAATTCAGGGACACCGCGTCAGCGCGCAGGAATGGTGCAAGCGAAGCACAATCCAACAAAACTGTGTCGAGACCAAGACTGTCCGCGACTTGCCGGACCGCTTGGGACAACGCAGTGAGCGCAGCATCCTCAGCCTGCGTGTACAACGCGTCGAGCCAAGCCGGTACTTTGGCCCGGCTGGCGGCATGTTCATGCGGCTGGCGTTGTGGTGGATGCTGCGGCATTCGCGGGGTCATGTCCTCTTAAAAACCGAGCAGATTGCACGCTCGATAACCGGTATCATAACCAAAACGGGAGCGTTGTCGTCGCTTGAACCTATTCGCAGACAGCGGGTCGCAAACATTGAAAGACAACGCTACCCCATGAAGCCAGAAATCAGGAGAATGACGATGACCCGACTTCGGAATCGTAGTGCCGGCTTGCTCGTATTGACGCTAGCGCTGGCGCTTGCAATGACAGGCCATGCTGCAGAGCTGGATTTGAATTTGAATGATGGTGCAGCGCGTCTTAGTTTCGCGAGCGATGTGACCGCACGCAAACTTCGCTTTGACCTCGGTTGGCTGCACCACCAGGATCGCGGCGATGTTGTGAACGCCGGCCTGCAT
>JBCAZB010000330.1:0-3590 GCA_038533315.1 Pseudomonadota bacterium
GTTTTACAACCTCGACGCCGCGCAACTCGGTAGCCAGCTCGATGACATCATGACGTGTTGCCGGGATATCGAGCCAGGGTCGATCAAAGACACCGGTGTAATAACCACCACAACCGATCCACAGCCGATCATCGCGCTCACCGCCAACAACGATATAGTCGCGACGCTCGAGATCGGGGATCGCGGTCAGCAACGGCTGAAGCGCCTGATCATGAAACGCGCATGGACCAGTCAGATCTCCGAGCGGATGCGCGAGCCGGATGGCGCAGTCTGACGTCATGATGTCATCGAGCTGGCTACCGAGTTGCGCGGCGTCGAGGTTGTAAAACATCTCTCGGTACGCAGCGAATCGCTGCTTGGCGACCAAGACGTTATTGCTCATCGGATATTCTCCTGTCAGTCGACTCGTTGCTGCGGTCTACATGCTTGAACAACTTAACGTCGCGCTGCACGGCGCGGGCTAGCTGCTCCTCTGTGAGCAGGTGATCGCCTCCTGGGTAGACGTGCAATTGGTGTGCTACGCCCGCCTGAGCCAATGCCCTTGTAAATGCCTGGGCATTGGCCAATGGCGTGGTCGCATCCTCTTCCGCGTGGTGAATCACGATCTCCGCCTTCAGTTTCGGATAATCGCGTGTGGATCGTGTGAGCGACATGGGTGACCAGAACGATGCCGCAAGAAACACTGGGCGCCGTTGTAGTGTCAGTGACGAGACCGGGCCACCCATCGAATGCGACCATAAAAACAGCCGCGCAGAATCTGTCTCAGGCAATCGATCGATACTGTCGATTAGTGCGACGACATCGTCCGCGTACCGACTAATGTTGTGCCAGATATCATCGGTCAGCGTCTCGCCGCCACTCGAGTTGCTATGACCGCGGTAGTCAGGCATCACAACGCGAAACCCCTGACGTGCATACGAAGCAGGAATGGCGCGATAGTAGTCGCCCGGACGAGCGTCGACACCATCACGGCCAATACCGTAGCGCGACGGGTCGGGTACAAAACCATGATTCGCTATTATCGTGGGATAGCCATCCGTTGGTGCGTCGGTGTGCGGTGTCGCAACGAGCGCATTTAGCGTCAGGTCGTCACTTTGGTAGGTAAGCAATGTCGCACGGAATTGCGCGGTCGAATACAACGGACGTAATGAGATTTCTGTACGAGCCTTGGTCGAACCAGCACACCCTTGCAGTCCGAGGACCATAACGACCAAAGCTGCCAATCCTCGCAATGGCCGGCTTCGCCGCCATACGTCGCAGCTTGAGACGGACCGCAAAAAAAGGGGGCCGAAGCCCCCTTTTGTACTTGTGATCCTTCTGCGATCAGAAGCTGGCACTGAACTTAAAGCCATAGTTTCGCGGGTAGAGATAAGAGGTTTGCACCACATCATCACCGTTGTTGTTACCGCGCGCCAGTACATCCGCATCTTCAATGTTCTCGACGAATGCTTCGATCGAGTAACGCTCGTCTGCCGACGACCAGATCAAACGAATATCGGACTTCGTGTAAGAGTCCTGATCGTGGCTCGGATCCGTCGCCAACAAGTTGGATGTGTTGTACCCATCAGAGTAATAGGTCTGAACATACGGCGTAAAGGAGCCGCGATCACCAAGGTCGATGCGATAGGCAGCGCTGGCACCCAGCGTCAGCTCTGGTGACCAGGGCGTCTGCTCACCCGATACATCGATGAACCCTTGTACTTCGCCATTGTAGAGTTGGTACGGATTGCTCTGACCGAAACTACCGAATTCAGAATTCAAATAGGCGAGCGTACCAGTGACTGTCCAGGCTTCCGCGGGCAACCAAACGGCATCGAGCTCGACGCCCCAGGCTTCGATATCACCACCATTGTCGGAGAACGTCAGAACAATACCGGTGGTCGGGTCAACACGCTGGCGCTGTGTCAAAAGGTTGGTGTATTCGGTGAAGTGCAGCGCGCCATTGAACTGCAACGTGCTGTCGAGCAACACCGAACGGAAACCGAATTCGATGACTTGCGATTCCTGCTCATCCGTGGTCGTGGTCGTGCTTGACGACCCGGACAGATAGCCGGTTGACGCATTCGCGTAAACCATCGTGTCCGCGTTCAGGTCATACTCAAGACCGAGACGCCAGGTGATGTTATCGAATTCCGGCTGACGGTCTGTCGGTTGCAACGTCGCGGCACTGGTGATCGCATCGGATGCGCCACAGTTGTAGCTGAACAAATCAATTGCGTTGTTTGGCAACACCAGCGGAGATGAGCCGGCAACGCCTGGCAACACGTTCACGACACGATCAACGTTGCCGTCGCCATTCGTATCACCCGTGAAGTTAGAGCCGCCACAACTCGCGCTCTTTTCCTCATCGTTATAACGAATGCCGGCAATAACGCGAGTCTGATCGTTAAAGGAGTACTCGCCTTGCGCGAACAGGCCCAGATACTCAGTGTCGATCTGTACCGCGTTTGCGAAGAAGCCGCCGAGCACAGTCGCATCCGAGACAATGTCAGTCCCAATTAGACGCGTGAATGTCCCTTGCGGCACGGTGATTTCGGGACGCGTCGAATCGTCACGTACGGTTTGCTGATAGATGTAGAAGCTGTTGAAGTCTTCTATATCGGAATAGAAAAGCCCCGCGGTCCATTGCAGCGCACCGTCTCCGGTAGAGCTGATTTGGAATTCCTGTGAGAAGCCTTTTGATTCCTCAAGGTAGCCACCGTTCGAGTTCGGTGTCGGGCTGAAATCAAAGTCGAAATTGATGTCGTTACGATAATCGTTGAACGCGGTGATCGATTTTATCGAGAAGTTGTCCAGATCATAGTTGACTGTCAGCGAGAACGATTCGTCCTCCAAATCAACCGGGCGCACGTAGTCCTGACTGATTGTCCACGGATCACCGCCAGGGCCGTTCGATGCCGGACCGCGACCGCCGGAGCCGCGCACCGGATTGGCACAATTGCGCACTGAACCGAAAGGATCTGTCAGGCCCTCTGGGGTCTCGTTTCTGCACAGGAACGTGTACCCGAAGAGACCGGCTTCGTTGCCGTCTTCGGACACGCGTGTGTATCGAGCAATTAACTCAAGACGGTCACTGGGTTGCCAGAGCGCCGAAAGACGCATGCCTTTGTCGTCCTGCGCGCCAATGTCCGGCCCCGCGAGGTTGCGAATATAGCCATCGCTCTTGTCGACGATGCCTGCAAGACGCAAACCGAACGTCTCAGACAACGGCAAGTTCACATTACCTTCGATGCGCGTACGATCGAAAGCTTGCCAGCTTGCCTCCACGTCGCCTGACATGACTTCAAGCTCGGGGATCGCGGTATACACATTCAAAGCACCAGCGAAAGTGTTACGACCATAGAGCGTGCCCTGCGGTCCGCGCAAGAACTCGACGCTTTTGACGTCGAAAAAGGCGCGTGTCTGCTGCGATGCCCGCTGCTGATACACGCCGTCAACGAACGCCCCGACAATCGAACTATTGTCCCCAAACGTGTTGGTCGAGTTCGCGCCACGAACATTGAACTTCGCGTCGTTACCGGCAAACGCATAGTTCAGGCCCGGCACGAGCAGCTCGAGTCGAGCAACATCGTCGATGCCGCCTAGTTTGA
>JBCAZB010000331.1:0-3576 GCA_038533315.1 Pseudomonadota bacterium
CTTTCTCGTCCAGTTCTTTCGGCAACACGTAGACTTGCTTTTCGTATTTGCCGGGGTTGTTCCACAAGTCGATCTGCGCGAGGACCTGATTCGTGAAAGATGCAGACATGACAAAGCTAGGGTGACCCGTCGCACAGCCCAGATTTACCAGGCGGCCCTCGGCCAGCAGAATAATACGGCGGCCGTCCGGGAAGATGATGTGGTCGACCTGTGGCTTGATGTTCTCCCACTCGTACTGGCGCAGATGGGCAACGTCGATTTCGTTGTCAAAGTGCCCGATGTTGCAGACGATTGCCTGGTCACGCATTTTTTCTAGTTGTGCACCGCTGATCACGTTGAAGTTGCCGGTTGCCGTAACAAAGATATCCACTTGGTCGACCACGTCGTCCAGTCTGACCACACGGTAGCCCTCCATAGCCGCCTGCAATGCACAAATCGGATCGATTTCAGTGATCCAGACTGTCGCCCCTAGGCCGCGCAAGCTCTGTGCGCTCCCTTTGCCAACATCACCATAACCACAGACCAAAGCGACCTTGCCGGCTACCATGACGTCGGTCGCACGTTTGATACCGTCGACGAGTGACTCGCGGCAACCATACAAGTTGTCGAATTTTGACTTCGTGACCGAATCGTTGACATTGATAGCCGGACACTCGAGCTTGCCGTCGCGGGCCATCTCGTACAGTCGTTTCACGCCTGTTGTGGTTTCTTCCGAGACCCCTTTGATGTCCTTCATCAGCTCCGGGTATTTGTCATGTACGAGCCCGGTTAGATCACCGCCATCGTCGAGGATCATGTTCGGCGTCCAGCCATCAGGGCCGTGGATCGTCTGCTCGACACACCACCAGTATTCTTCTTCTGATTCACCCTGCCAAGCGAACACCGGCACTCCGGTTGCTGCTATAGCCGCCGCGGCCTGATCCTGGGTTGAGAAGATGTTGCAGGAAGACCAACGGACCTCCGCACCAAGTGCCGTTAGTGTTTCAATAAGCACGGCAGTCTGAATTGTCATATGCAAGCAGCCAGCGATACGCGAACCGGCCAGAGGTTTCGCGTCGCCGTACTCCTCGCGCAGCGCCATCAAGCCTGGCATTTCGGTCTCGGCGATGGCGATTTCCTTGCGGCCCCATTCTGCGAGTTTGATGTCTGCAACCTTGTAATCGGTCGCGACAGCGGATGGTGTTGAGCTCATGTGTCTATTCCTTGAATGCTGTGAAGATGGTGTTCGATGCGGGGGTCAAACGGCAGCCCGCAACGCGTCTGCTTTGTCGGTACGTTCCCAGGCGAGATCGATGTCCTCACGGCCGAAGTGGCCGTAGGCGGCTGTTTGCCGGTAAATCGGTTGGATCAGGTCCAGAGAGTTCAGAATACCCCATGGCGTAAGATCGAAGTGCTCGCGAACGAGCGCAGTCAACGCTGTCTCGGCAATTTTGCCGGTGCCAAACGTCTGTACCGTCACCGAGGTTGGTTCGGCAACGCCGATCGCGTAGGAGATCTGCACCTCGCAGCGATCGGCTAGTCCGGCAGCAACGATATTCTTTGCAACATAACGGGCTGCGTAAGCGGCAGAGCGGTCGACTTTCGAAGGATCCTTGCCAGAGAACGCACCACCACCGTGCCTCGCGGCCCCGCCGTACGTGTCGACGATGATCTTGCGGCCGGTCAGGCCGGCATCGCCAACAGGTCCACCGATGACGAAATTACCGGTTGGATTGATGTGGTAGAGGGTGTCTTCATTGAGCCATTGCGCTGGCAACGTCGGCTTGATGATGTGCTCGCGCACCGCCTCTTGCAGATCTTTGTGGCTGATGTCAGGCGCATGTTGTGTGGACAACACCACCGCTTCCACCGCAACGGGTTTGTCGTTCTCATAGCGGAACGTCAACTGGCTTTTTGCGTCGGGCCGCAGCCAGGCAAGTTCGCCGGATTTGCGAACTTCGGCCTGACGACGCACAAGACGATGTGCATAGGCGATCGGCGCCGGCATCAGAACATCGGTCTCGTTGCTGGCATAGCCAAACATCAAGCCCTGATCACCCGCACCCTGATTGCGCGCTTCCTCACGGTCGACACCTTGCGCAATATCGTCCGATTGCTTGCCAATTGCGTTCAATACCGCGCATGACTTGCCGTCGAAGCCCATGTCGGAGCTGTTGTAGCCGATGTCCAATACGACATCGCGGATGATTTGCTCGATGTCGACCCATGCGGAAGTGGTGATCTCGCCAGCGACGAGGACCATGCCAGTCTTGACCAGCGTCTCGCACGCGACCCGCGCACTCTTGTCCTCCTCTAATATGGCATCGAGGATGGCGTCAGAAACCTGATCGGCGATTTTGTCGGGATGCCCCTCAGATACCGATTCCGAGGTCAGCAGGAACGAGTCAGTCATAATGGTAGTGCGCCTTGTTTGTAGGTATATCGCATTAAGTTACATGCTCGACCTGCAGGCGGTGCCGGCGTCTTCTGGGCCGGAGCGCGGGTGAACAGGTTGGGCGAGTAGTCGGAAATTATAGCAATAGCCGCTATTGCACCGCCATAGAACTGCGTTTCCAGTGCGGGTTGCAGGCACTGTTGCGTGGCGCTGCTTGCCCGTGTCGGGGCAAAAGGGGACAATGCGCGGCTCAAGGTGAGTGGATATCGATATGACGCTGAAGGGCGATGGCGAGAGCCATGTCGCGCGGCGCGAATTGGCCAACGCCATTCGTGCGCTTTCTATGGACGCGGTGCAGGCCGCCAATTCGGGTCATCCAGGCGCCCCGATGGGCATGGCGGATATCGCCGAAGTGCTGTGGAACGATTTCCTTCGCCACAGTCCGGAGAACCCAGGTTGGTGGAATCGGGATCGTTTCGTGCTCTCGAACGGTCACGGGTCCATGTTGCTCTATGCGTTGCTGCACCTCAGTGGTTACCCACTATCGATGCAGCAAATCCGTGACTTCAGGCAGCTTGGTGCGCATACAGCCGGCCACCCTGAACGCGATCTCGAGATCGGGATCGAGACCACCACCGGACCGCTTGGCCAGGGCGTCACCAACGCGGTCGGCATGGCGATAGCAGAGCAGCACCTGGCTGCGATCTTCAATCGCGAGAATTTCCCGATCGTCGACCACCATACCTATTGCTTTCTGGGCGACGGTTGCCTAATGGAGGGCATTTCTCACGAAGCGTGCTCGCTCGCCGGGACGCTGAAACTTGGCAAGTTGATTTGTCTCTACGACGACAACGGCATCTCAATCGACGGTGATGTCGCCGGCTGGTTTACCGACGATACCAAAGCGCGGTTTGAGGCTTATGGTTGGCAGGTCATCGACGGCGTTGATGGCCACGACGCCGACGCGATTCACGCGGCCATTAAGGCGGCTCGCGAGGAGAACGACAAACCGACACTAATTTGTTGCAAGACCATCATCGGCTTTGGGTCCCCTAATAAACAGGGTACCGCTGCCACTCACGGCGCGCCGCTTGGTGATGAGGAAATCACCGCAGCCCGGGAGGCCTTGGGGTGGGCGCACGCGCCTTTTGAGATTCCAGTTGATATTGCCGACGCCTGGAATGCCCGTGAGGCCGGGCGCC
>JBCAZB010000332.1:0-3557 GCA_038533315.1 Pseudomonadota bacterium
CTTCGGCGATTACGGGGCTACTGATTCCACCATCCCACAACATGATCATCTACGCTGCCGCGGCGGGCGTGAGTATTTCGTTGGCTGATCTGTTTCTTGCCGGCGTCGTACCCGGCATTCTCACGGGCCTTTTGTTGATGATCGCAGCGTACGTCGTCGCCACCAAACGCAATTATCCGCGCGGCGCATTCCCTGGCTGGCGCGCCTTTATCATGGCCTTTGCCGCCGCCATTCCGGGTTTGCTCGCCGCCGCTATCATCGTTGTCGGTGTGTTGTCTGGCGTGTTTACGCCGACGGAGTCAGCCGGTATCGCAGTGGTCTATACGATTCTGGTGGCGGTGTTCGTCTATCGCTCGCTCACCTGGGAGCGGTTCGTCGCAGCGACCACAGCCTCCGTGCGCACGACCGCGATGGTCATGATAGTCATCGGTGCTGCGGGCGCGTTTGGCTGGTTGCTCGCGTTGTTACAAGCGCCGACGCAGCTCGCCGATCTGCTCAAGGGCATCACCGAGAACCCGCTACTGCTGTTGTTGCTGATCAATCTCGTATTGCTGCTGCTCGGCACTTTCATGGATATGGCGCCGCTGATCATCATCACGACACCGATCTTTTTACCGATGGCGACGGAGCTCGGTATGGATCCGGTTCAGTTTGGCATCATGCTGCTACTGAATCTCGGCATCGGCCTGGTCACACCACCGGTTGGTGCCGTGCTGTTCGTCGGCTGTGCCATCGGCAAGATACCCATTGAGAAAACCGTCCGCACGATCTGGCCGTTTTATGGCGCGCTGATTCTGGCGTTGATTGCCGTGATCTACATCCCGGCGCTCTCGTTGTGGTTGCCGAGCCTGCTCGGCTAAATCAGCCTTAAGCGTTATTCGTAGCGCACACCTTCTGTGACATAGCCGTCATGGTTGGCGCGAATCGGTGCTGTGTCTGTCATGGTCGTATTACGGATCACCGTGATCGGCTCGCCATTGGTCATGAATAGCTCAAGCGGTGCGCTGGCTTTCCAATTGGTGTTGTCGATTTCGAGATTCTGTACGCCATGGAACAGCATCGACGCACGCGATTTGTTGCGCTTGCCGAGGCCGACATTGGTGATCGTATTGTCGCGTATGCGCACAATCGGCCCGAACGTGCTTTCGTCCGTGCCACCGCGATAGATATTGGCCAGCGCGCCCCGAATATCGGTGAACGTACTGTTTTCGATGCGCAGGTTCTCGACGTTGTAAATGCCAAGGTCGTCGGTTTCCTTGTCCATCGCGAGAATGGCCCCGGTAACGTTGCGCATTTCGGTGTTTACGATTTCGACATGGTCGGCAAACGTGCTGCGATACACCTTCAAAAAATCGTAGCTGTGGTTGACGTCGAGATCCGTGACCTTGCTGTTGCGAACGATCAGGGCGTAATTTTGATTCATCGAGTAGCGATCGGTGCTAATGATGTTGTTGCCGGCAAGATCGGGGGATTCTGCGCCATCGATCCATACGTTATCGAGTTCCAGTGCGCCACCGTTAGCAATGATAAAGAAGCTCGATTTTTCTGAACGAATAATAGGCTTGTTGCCCGCTGGTGCGATGATCGATAGCGGATGTGGCGTGCGTGCGTATTTGGTGAGCAGATACTCACCGCCGTTTTCCAATACGAGGACGTCACCCGGGTCGCTGTTTTGCATCGCCGTGAGCAGGGTATTGGTACCCGGTGCGACTGAGACTTCGCTACCGCTTCTGAAGTCTGCCTTGAGCTCTGTTTTCGGATAAAACGCGGCGCCCGTGTCAGCTTTGTTGACCGGCAGACGGATCTCTCCAAACCCAATGCGATCAACTAACGCCGGTGCCGGCACACGCAAGCCGGCGGCGTTGGTGGTGACCGCATAGCCGACCGACTCAAATCCACTCTGCAACGGCACGCTGGCTTCTTCATTAATCAGATTGCCTTCGAAGCTGATGCCCGATACATCGTCGTAGATGGTGAACGGGTTGAGATTGGTTTGCGACAGGATCAGGTTTTTGTGCATTGTTGTGCCACTGGGCGGAGCGGAGCGCTCCTCATCGGCACCGGCGCACAGTTGCACGTGATCGCTGTCGATCATGATGTTGTTATCCAGTGTTGAGTCGATCACTGGGTCGTAACGGTTGATCGGCCCATTAGGCACACCGTTCATGATCACCATCGCGCCGCGGAAGCGATGACCAGTGAGCCCGTACAGATAGTTGTTCCTGACGGTTTGGTTTTCGTTGATGATACGAATACCGCCCGTATTCGGTTTGCGGTTACCCAGGAAATAGTTGTTCTCAACCACCGTGTAATGACCGTGGCGCATCGTCAACGTGCCCTGCGCTTCGAAAAACACATTGCTGCTGATCTGGTTGCCACACGACTTGCTGGAAATGATCTCGAGCTCGCCGCTGGTACGATCAAAGTAGTTGTAGCGCACGATGCTGTTGGAGTACTCGCGTGAGTAGTGGCTGGTGCCAATGCGCAGCGTTTCGCCGCCGTTCGAGCCTAGTGTTTGTCGTGGTCCGAAATAGTTGTACTCGATCACATGGCCATTTTCGCGGCTGGCCTCGGTGTTCATTTTGACGGCCAGCGTCACACCCCGGTTACCCTTGTTCAGCAAGGTATTGTGATCGAACCGGTTCTGCTTGCCATAGATCGCAACCCACGTATCTGATGAGTGTCGCTCGGGGTTGCTGAAGTTGTCGATGACGGTATTCGTCACGCGCGAATGATTGGCGAGAGCGGTTTTGGAGGTGCGGAAAGCGATCACTTCACTGGTCGGCGTGAATCCGTTCTTAAACACTAAATCAGAAACGACGATGTATTCGCCCGAGAGACTCAGATTAGACTGGCCGCTGATAATCACCTCGCCAGGCGTTTGCGCGGTCAGTGTGACCGGTGCATCGGCGGTACCGTTGGCGCGTAAGACCAGCTCGACGTTTTCCCAGACACCGTTGGCCATAACAATCGTGTCACCCGCTTTGGCGCTGGCGACCGCTGCGTCGAATTCTGCCTGCGTTCGAACAACTGGCTGTTCAGGCAGACTGGCACAACCGGCCAGGCAGACGAAAAACGAGAGGAGCGCCAACCTGGCGCCGCGAAGTTTACGGATTGTCATGTCAGGCGCGCCCAGGTTGAGTTAATGCAGTCAGGAATCGCTGCCGGCTAGCAGCCGCCTTGTTGCGGGAATCTGCCACGGCTTGCGCTTCTGTGACATCAATCATCGCCGCCAACAGGCGAGCAAAGTGTTGCTGCATGGCATGGCGCGCGCCTGCCGGGTCACGGTTTTTCAGCGCCTGCAGGACTTCGCTGTGCTCGTCCCGACGTTCGGCAGCTGTTTCGTTTTCGCACACTGCTGCGTGCACAGAACGCACTTGGGGTTGCTCGGTGCGCATGCGCCAGAGACTTTCGATGGTGTGTTGCACAGCCTTGTTTTGCGACGCTGCGGCAATCGTCAGGTGAAACTCCCGATCCGCCTGTTGTGCGGCTTCCGCTTCTGCGTCATCGTTGCTGGAGATGATTGCGAGAAGCGCTTCGAGGCGGGCGAGCGTCTC
>JBCAZB010000333.1:0-3552 GCA_038533315.1 Pseudomonadota bacterium
CCAGACATGTGTGCGCCGACCAATATGCAGTGCTATCGCGTGGTTGGCCTAGATATCAACGCCAACCATATCCGTGCGGTTGCCAGTGGCTTTGTCACCGCTACGGCGAGTGCACTGCATATTGGTCGGCGCACACATGTCTGGAGCATTCGACAGGTCGATGATAACGATCGTCTGACCTGCGTCTCCCGGCTGACCATGGCCATCATCGACGGTCAGGCGCAATGATGCGCCGCCTGGCGTTGTTGGTTGTTGTGCTATGCAGCGCCTGTGGCCAGAGCGGGGATCTGTTTCTGCCACCGGATGGCAGCGGAGAGACCATCAATACACCAGCGGTGATTCCCGCTGACACAGAATCAGAAGACAACGAAGATGACGAAGAAACTCCTGCTCGTTGATGGCTCATCGTATTTGTTCCGTGCTTTCCACGCACTGCCGCCGCTGACCAATAGCAAGGGCGAGCCGACCGGCGCCATCCATGGCGTGTTGAACATGTTGAATAAGCTGGTGCGCGATGAGCAGCCGGATTTTATTGGTGTCGTATTCGATGCCTCTGGCAAGACTTTCCGCGACGAATTATATCCTGACTACAAAGCACAACGTCCGCCCATGCCGGACGACTTACGTTGTCAGATTCAGCCCATTCTCGACATCGTCCGCGCGATGGGTCTGCCGCTACTGCAGATCAAAGGGGTCGAGGCGGACGATGTCATCGGCACACTGGCGCGTCAGGCCACCGAGGCCAGTATCGATACACTCGTCTCCACCGGTGACAAAGATATGGCGCAAATCGTCAATGAGCGCGTCACACTGATCAATACGATGAGCAACACGCTGTTGGACCGCCAGGGCGTCAAGGACAAGTTCGGTGTCTGGCCCGAACAGATCATCGACTATCTCGCTTTGGTCGGCGATACATCGGACAACATTCCCGGCGTACCGAAAGTCGGTGCGAAAACAGCAGCCAAATGGCTGGGGTTGTATCCCGATGCCGAGACGATCATCGCGAAAGCAGACGAGATCAAAGGCAAGGTCGGCGAAAGTCTGCGCGACAACATCGAGCAGCTCGAGATGTCCCGCACGCTTGCGACCATCAAGCTCGACGTCGAACTGGATGCGGCACCGCCTGATCTGGTGGCTGATGCTGCCGATGTTCCACTGCTGCGCGAACTATACGGCCGCTGGGAACTGAATACCCTGCTTCGGCAGCTGGATGAAACGTCAGAGGATGCCGCGAGCGAGCCGACACCGGCAGCCCCTACCGGTGAATATCATACGATTCTCGACCGTGATGCGTTTGATCAATGGTTCGCCAAAGTACAACAGGCGGACCTCGTAGCGCTGGACACCGAAACCACGAGCCTCGATTACATGAGCGCGGCGTTGGTCGGTATCAGCATTGCAATTGACGCCGGCGAAGCGATTTATGTGCCGCTGGCTCACGATTACGCCGACGCGCCGACGCAGCTCGACCGCGATGAGATCCTCACCGTCATGCGCCCGTGGCTGGAAGACCCTGACCGCGCAAAGGTCGGTCATCATCTGAAGTACGATGCACACATTTTCGCGCGCTACGGCATTGCGTTGCGCGGCATGCAGCATGACTCGATGCTGCAGTCTTACGTATTGGACTCAACAGCCAGTCGTCACGACATGGATTCGCTGGCACGCCATTATCTGGGTCGCGAAACCACCAAATACGAAACGGTCGCGGGTAAAGGCGCCAAACAACTTACCTTTAATCAGGTGCCGCTAGAAACGGCGTCTCCTTACGCAGCGGAAGACGCGGATATCACGCTGCAGTTGCACCAGCACCTAAGCGACAAACTGGCCGCGGTACCGACGCTCGATACGGTGTATCGCGACATCGAACAGCCGCTGGTGCCAGTATTGCTCGAGATGGAGGAGCTCGGTGTTCGTGTGGATGCCGATCTGTTGCACGAACAGAGCGGTGAGCTGCAGCAAAAAATGGTCGCGCTTGAATCCGAGGCACATGAGATCGCCGGACGCGCGTTCAATCTTGGCTCACCGAAACAGCTCACGGAAATTCTGTTTGAAGAGCAAGGTTTGCCGGTGCTGCGCAAAACACCGAAGGGGGCGCCGTCGACGGCAGAGGATGTGTTGTCGGAGCTCGCCGGTGACTACGACTTGCCCCGAGTGATCCTTGAATATCGCAGCGTGTCCAAGTTAAAGAGCACGTACACCGACAAGTTGCCGACTCTGATCGCAGCGGACGGGCGCATTCACACCTCGTACCATCAGGCAATCGCAGCGACGGGGCGACTATCCTCGTCTGATCCGAACCTGCAAAACATACCGATTCGCACGGCGGAAGGGCGTCGTATCCGTCAGGCTTTCGTACCTGCGGACGGCTATACGCTGCTTGCCGCAGACTACTCGCAGATTGAGCTGCGGATCATGGCCCACCTGTCGGGTGACGCCAGTCTGCTGCAAGCGTTTGCCGACGATGCCGATGTGCACCGCGCAACCGCGGCCGAGGTGTTCGGAGTAACATTGGACGAAGTATCGGCCGACCAGCGACGCAGTGCGAAAGCGATCAACTTTGGTCTGATTTATGGCATGTCCGCGTTTGGGCTAGCCAAACAACTCGGTATTGGCCGCGGCGAAGCGCAGCAGTACGTCGATCGCTACTTCGAGCGATACCCCGGCGTGCACGATTACATGGAACGTACGCGCAGCGCAGCTCAGACCGATGGCTATGTAGAAACGCTGGATGGGCGACGCCTGTACTTGCCGGAGATCAAGTCGCGAAACGCACAACGTCGCCAATACGCTGAGCGCAGCGCGATCAACGCACCTATGCAAGGCACGGCAGCCGATATCATCAAGCGTGCAATGATCGACATACAGCGCTGGCTGACCGACGACAATGCGCCCGCGCGCCTCATCATGCAGGTTCACGACGAACTGGTGCTCGAAGTGGAAACCGCCGCCGCGGACGACATCCAAGCGGCGGTTGTGACGCGCATGAGCGACGCAATGACGCTGGATGTGCCGCTGAAAGTTGAAGCGGAAAACGGAAGGAATTGGGACGAAGCACACTAGGACACGCTAACTGCAAAGCCGCACCGTCTGCTGCACTGCGCAAGTTTGACGCTTTTTTGGGCCACTAAGCCCGCTGAAAAAAGACGCGGCAGAGAGGCTGCCATGGGGCTGAATTCGCACCACCTAAGCGCCTGTTACCGCTTTGAATTATAGCCCGCCGAACTTTCGCATCGCCCATTATAAATAAATGTTTTTATTGGATTATTTTTTATCCAACCCGATACTTTTTTCGTCGTTTTGAAATATTTTCGGGAACTGTCCGGTATTCTCTTACTCAAACCCTATGAGTGCGCAAGTACTCTTCCGCTTCTCCTCCCTGAGCGGACTGGCGACACAGCTCCCCCAAGGCTCTGTCGTAATATTGGCCCCGCGGTGCATCGCACCTCGGGGTTTTTTTTAGCTCTTGGTTACTGTGTTGAGCCAACCCGTCAGCACTTCGCGTGCTTCCGCCGCCCCTGTACGTTTCAATGATGAAAACAGCTGCAC
>JBCAZB010000334.1:0-3534 GCA_038533315.1 Pseudomonadota bacterium
CACGGAATCTAACGGTTCCAGCTCTATGGCTTCTGTCTGTGGTTCCAGTCTCGCGTTGATGGACGCCGGTGTACCGACAAAGGCACCGGTTGCCGGTGTCGCGATGGGTCTCGTTAAGGAAGGCGATAAGTACGCGGTCCTGACCGATATTCTGGGCGACGAAGATCATCTCGGCGATATGGACTTCAAAGTTGCAGGTACCGACGACGGTGTGACCGCACTGCAAATGGACATCAAGATCCAGGGTATCACCAAGGAAATCATGGAAAACGCGTTGGAGCAGGCACGCGAAGCGCGTTTGCATATCCTCGCGGAAATGTCCAAGACAATCGGTGCGCCGCGTGAGGAAATGTCTGATTGGGCGCCGACAATCATGTCGATCAAAATCGATCCGGAGAAAATCCGCGATGTTATCGGTAAAGGTGGCGCGGTCATTCGTGCCATCACGGAAGAGACGGGCGCGACCGTCGATATCGACAATGATGGCACGGTTCGTATCGCATCCGTTGATGGCGCATCAGGTAAAGAAGCCAAGCGTCGCATCGAACTCATCACAGCTGAGGTTGAGGTTGGCGCCATCTACGATGGCCGTGTAGCGCGACTGATGGACTTCGGTGCGTTCGTCACCATTCTTCCTGGCAAAGATGGTCTCGTGCATATCTCCCAAATCTCTAACGAACGCGTTGAGAAGGTCAGCGACAAGCTGAGCGAGGGCGATATAGTCCGTGTGAAGGTGCTTGAGGTGGACCGTCAAGGTCGCATTCGCCTGAGCATGAAAGAGGTCGGCGAAGACGAGTAATCGCGTGCATCAGTGCCGCTTGCTACAAGGCCTCGTGCATACGCACGGGGCTTTTTTTATAACTGTGCCTCGAGAAATGTCATGAGGCGTTCGGGTAGCCAATAGCGTAGTTTGCGCGGCCATCGACCCTCTATAAAACCGACATGTCCGCCAGTTGGTGACAATTCCAATTCGACAGCCGCGGACAACTCGTCGGCCGTGGGTATCATAGCGGTGGTCATAAAGGGGTCATCGCTGGCATGCACGATGAGGGTGGGTCGTTCGATCGCGCCAAGGAACTGCCGGCTGCTGCACTTTGCGTAGTATTCGGTTTTGTCCGCGAAACCATGCAGCGGTGCCGTAACGAGGTCATCGAATTGTTCGAACGTACGCGTCTTCAGCGCACGGTCCAAATCGAATGGCGCGTTCTGATCGGAGAATTTCCGTCGTATCGACAGCTTCATGTTTCGCATTAAATGCCACTGATAAAGCCTTGAAAAGCCTTTTGATATTGCATCTGATGCTTGCTGGAGTTGGAACGGTACCGACACGGCGACGGCTGCCCGAAAATGTGTTGCCTGCGGTGATTCGCCAAGATGTTTCAGCAACACATTGCCGCCGAGGGAAAACCCGGCACCGAGCAGAGGCGCGTTGGGAAAGCGCTCGCGCAGGGCGGCGGTTAGATACTCGACATCGCCGGTTTCGCCTGCATGATAGCGACGCGGTAGGCGGTTACGATGATCGCCGCAGTCACGAAAGTTCATCACGACGGCCCGCCACTGACAGCTTTGTGCGTGATCCAGGAGACAGCGCGCGTAGCTGGACTTACTGGAACCCTCCAGGCCATGCAAGATCACCAATAGCGGCGCGTTCGGACCGGCCTCGGCATCGAGCCAGTCGAGTGCCAGAGAGTCGTTGTCAGGAAGCGAGAAAATTTCTCGTCGAACTGGTGGTTCGGGCGTTTCGACCATGCCAAGCGCCGGTAGCAACGTTTGTATGTGCCGATTGCCCAAGCCGGCTGCCGGCTTGAAGGCGCTGGCTGAGATCATGCTTACTTGCGCTTGCCGGGGCGCTTGTCGTGATCGTCATTCCCGTCATCGGCTTCATTGTCTGCCGACTTCAAGTTGAGCACACGAAAGACTTCTTCTTGCACCGAGCGCCAGCGCGCGAAATTTCGCTGCGCGAGATTGGTCATCGCATCCACAGGGTCGACCCCGACCACCTTACGGATCGTATTCCGCGCTTGCGCCTGTTGGTTCATGAACAGGCGCAGACTCTGCTCGAGGTAATTGCTGACGACATTCGGCATAGCGCTGCCATAGGTGCGGATAATTTGGGACAGAAAATCCTCGGTCATCACTGGCTCGCCCTGTTGTTCCTGCTCGCTTATGACCTGCATCAGGATGGAGCGGGTGATGTCTTCACCGGATTTCTTGTCGATGACGACGAACTGTTCTTTCTCAAGTACCAGATCACGAATGTTCGATAACGTTATGTATTTACTAAGTTCTGTATCGTACAACCGACGGTTGGGGTATTTCTTGATGGTGCGCACTTGAGGTTTTGTCCAACAGTTCAAAGCGCGTAGTTTAGCCCAATATGCTGCACTGCGGTGATCGCATTTATGAGATCGGTGGGATCGATGTCTGGCGCAGCATTTCTGCCTGTGACCATCGCGAAACAGCCCATGACAGCCAAGCCTCTGGGCGGCGATCCTGTGGTGGTGCGTCGGGTGCGAGTCCCAACAGCGTAAAGACGGTGCACAAGTTCTCGCAGGTTCGCTGATTATCAATAGCCGGAGCACCGGTTTGTTTGCTGAGTTTGTCACCGTCGGCCTGTAGCAGTACCGGAAAGTGCGCATAACGCGGTGTCCCTATGCCTAGCAATTGCTGCAGCCAGACCTGCCGGGGCGTCGATGTGTAAAGGTCGATGCCACGCACGACATCGGTGACGCCTTGCGCGTGATCATCGACAACGACGGCAAGTTGATACGCGATCAAACCATCACGCCGTTTGACGATGAAATCACCCGGGGTCTGGTCAAGCTGTTCGCTGAGTGGTGTCTGCCAGCGATCCTGAACCGTGATGACGGTATCATCAACTCGTACCCGAATGGCCCCTTGGTTCAGACCTCGATCACGACAGGTGCCAGGATAAGTCTGTTGGTGACCTGCAGCGATCAGTTGCTTGCGCGCACATTGACAAAAGAACAACGCACCACGTTCGCTGAGCTGCTCGATGGCAGTGTCGTGGCGTTCAGTGCTGTATCGCTGGAAATACGGTGTCTCATCCCAGCACAGGCCATGCGCGTCGAGACTCTCAAGGATTGAACTGGCAGCACCCGGCACTTCTCTGGGCGGATCGATATCTTCCACCCTGACGAGCCAACGCCCGCCGTGATGGCGGGCATCAAGATAGCTCACAACGGCCGCAAATAATGAGCCCAAATGAAGCGGGCCAGTGGGCGACGGCGCGAAACGGCCGACGTAACGCTTACCGGTAGCGATCGTCCCGATCGCGGAATTGTCGCTCGGACAGTTCGCGCCGTTCTTGGGCCTCAAGGCACAATGTGGCAACCGGACGTGCCTCGAGACGTTTCAGGCCGATTTCTTCGCCGGTTTCCTCGCAATATCCATATGAACCGTCGTCGATGCGTGTTAATGCCTGACTGATTTTGCGCAGCAATTTGCGCTCACGATCGCGTGTACGCAGCTCGAGACCAAACTCCGACTCCTGCGTTGCGCGGTCATTCGGGT
>JBCAZB010000335.1:0-3516 GCA_038533315.1 Pseudomonadota bacterium
CTCGACACCATTATGCGCCGCACGGGGATCGACGCGAAGCAGGCTTACGGCATGACCGAGATGAGCCCGCTCGGCACGCTGAATAAACTACTGCCCAAACACGAAAGTCTGAGTGATGACGAGAAGGTCAAGATTCAGACCAAGGCAGGCAGGGGTATCTATGGCGTCGAGATGAAAATTGTTGATGACGACGGTAACGAACAAGCACGGGATGGCGTTGCTTATGGCGCGCTAATGGTGCGTGGGCCGTGGGTATGTAGCGATTACTACAAGCTTGAAGGCGCGTCAGGTTCTCATGATGCCGACGGTTGGTTTCATACGGGCGATGTCGCCACTATCGACCCTGATGGCTTTATGGCGATCACCGATCGCACCAAAGACGTCATTAAGTCCGGCGGAGAGTGGATCAGCTCGATCGATCTCGAGAATACGGCCGTCGGTCATCCAGCCGTGGCCGAGGCAGCGGTTATCGGCGTGCATCATCCGAAATGGACGGAGCGCCCTTTATTGATCGTCGTGGTCAAAGACGGAGAGAGTCTCGATCGCGATAGCATGCTGGCATTTCTCGACGGCAAGATCGCAAAATGGTGGACGCCGGATGACGTCGTCTTCGTCGACGAGTTGCCGCATACCGCGACCGGCAAGATCAAGAAGACCGTGCTCAGGGAGCAATTTGCCGACTACCAACTGCCGGAAAACTGAGTCGGTAACACAGTGAACGAGTCGATCGATCGCGTTCAGGCACTGCCGATTTTGCTGTTGGTGATTGCGTCGTTGTTGTTTGGCAGCGGCGTTTGGGGCTTTGTCAGGACACCTCCGCTGCCGATTGCGGCAGTGATACTACTCGCGTCATCTATAGGCACGTTTGGCGCGGCGGCCTGGCTCATGCGTCGCCGCCAATTGATATTGAAGGAAAGATAAGATGATTCACGCGGAACGACTCAGCAAGATGCGCGCGGTAGTGACCGGTGGTGCGACTGGCATCGGAGAAGCGATTGCCCGATTGTTTGCGCAGCACGGTGCGGAAGTGTTGACCGTTGATCTGCCAGAGTCGCAGGTTCTTCAGAAATACCAAGGCATCAACGGTATCACCGGTGCGGTCTGCGACGTGTCAGAGGACGCCGCGCCGGACCGGATGCTCGAGCTTGTCGGTGAGCATCTTGGCGGTATCGATATTTTGGTCAACAATGCGGGCATAGCCGACCTGGCGCCTGTAGAGCACTCGTCCGACGACGCATGGGATACGATCATGGCAGTCAATCTGCGGCCAGTGTTTCGACTCTCCCGCGCATTCTTGCCGATGCTCAAGAAGAGTCCTGCGGGTCGCGTGATTAACCTGGGCTCAATTTTTTCCTCTTTCGGGGCGCCCGGCATGGCAGCCTATTCCGCCTCCAAGCATGCGATTGCGGGTCTTACAAAATCGATGGCTAATGAAGTCGGTAAGCATGGTATCACCGTTAACTTTATTCAGCCGGGCGCGATCATGACGGATATGACCCGAGACAACTTCAGAGCCAATCCGGAAGTCAGAGACGAGTGGATCCGCAAAGCCGCGGTAGGTCGGCTAGGCGAGCCGTTGGATGTTGCCCGGGTCGCACTATTTCTGGCGTCCGATGACGCGGCTTTTGTTTCAGGAACGGGCGTCGTTGTCGATGGTGGTGCGGTGAACTCGTTATGACTCAGGGGACGACCGAAAAGCGTTTTCTGACGTTCCGCGAGTTCTACCCGTACTATCTGCAAGAGCATAGCGATGTTAATTGTCGTCGCCTGCATTTCGTCGGCTCGTGGTTGGTCCTCGCTTGTGTGGTGCAAGCGATCGTCTGGACGGATTGGCGCTGGCTGCTGCTAATGCCGATTTGCGGTTATGGGTTCGCCTGGGTGGGCCACTTCTTCTTCGAACGGAACAAGCCCGCGACCTTTCAATACCCGGGCTACAGTCTGCTCGGGGATTGGGTCATGTTTGCTGACATTCTGCGCGGCAAGGTGTCCTTGCGGGAGTAGCCGATGCGTCGATCAGCGGCCTCGTTAGCGCATCGCTTGTTGTAACGCTGCACTGAACTCACGTACGCGCGCGGCATTTTTGCCGAGATCGCTTTGTCCGATTCTCGATTTGGAACGCAGATCGACAATGACGTCGTTGCCACTCGCTAGTGCCCGGACGATGAGATCGTCCTTGTACCCATACCAGAACGTTGTATCTGTGGCTTCCAGGCGCCCTTCGGTTGATGCGCTCTGAATCGGGTCGAAGCCCATGTTCTGTGCGACCCCAATGGCGGCGGCGATGACAGCACTTGGCGTCGTCTCGGTAAATCGCAGCGGTTGGATATCCGGATAAGCCGCCGCCTGTTGTTTGGCGACTTCGGCACCCGCGTACTCGAGAGGATTCCGCGCGTTAGCTCTGTCGGCAGCCAGCAACACAAACTCCGGCGGATTCACGAGATCTGTTGAGATATCGTGGATCGGTGGCACGGCTTTGAATTGCGCTCGAATACCGTAGATGTGGAATAGCACGAACCCCGCCATCGCTATCGTCGCAAGTGTTCGCGGCAGTTTGGGCGCTAGCGCTTGCTTGCTGGGTAGCAGCAGTCCGATCAGTGAAGCAACGAGCGACAGAGCAGCAAAGCCGACCGCGCCGCGTGTCACGTCAAATGCGGTGCCTAAGTCCATCAGTCCGAAGCGGTGACCCGGGCCACTGATCACGAACGCAATTGCTGAGACGATGATGGCGTAAAATCCAAAGCCACGAAGCTTTTCTGCCCAGGTTTTCTTTTGCATGCTGCGACTTCCCATGAGAGTGCCGCGAGAGCATACCGTAGCCCATGATTGTGGTCTAATACCGGCTGTCGAACAGCCGAGTAGCCACGATGGACCCCGTATTGGATGACTTGCGACACCTGCTGACGCTAGAGCGCATCGAGGACAACATTTTTCGCGGAGAAAGTCGCGACATTGGCAGCGCGCAGGTGTTTGGCGGACAAGTCCTTGGGCAAGCATTGTCTGCTGCTCAACGCACGGTCGAGGGTCGGTCGGCGCATTCGCTACACGCCTATTTTCTGCGTCGAGGTGACATGGACGCACCCATTGTCTATGAGGTAGATCGTCAACGTGATGGCCGTAGTTTTTCGGTACGCCGCGTTGTGGCCGTTCAACATGGCCGTCCGATTTTTAACATGGCGGCGTCGTTTCAAGTCGAGGAGGAGGGGCTGTCTCACCAGTCGGAGATGCCGGACGTGCCGCCGCCTGAGGCTCTGAAAGACGCGCGCGAGATCGCCTGTGACTTTTCCGACAGGATGCCGGCCAAGATGCGTCGCTTTGCGACGCAACAGCGACCATTTGAGTTTCGTCCTGTCGAGAAACCTGCGTTTCTGACAGAAGGGCCGCGTGCGCCGGTGAAGCACGTCTGGGTACGCGCGGTCGACGAACTCCCAGCGGACGATAATCTGCATCGCAGCATGTTGGCGTACGTTTCAGATTACGAGTTGCTCGGTGCCAGCGCGCTACCCCACGGACTTCCGT
>JBCAZB010000336.1:0-3512 GCA_038533315.1 Pseudomonadota bacterium
GTGCTGGCGGTGTTGTTCGGCGCCAACATGAGTTATGCGACGCCGATTGGCTATCAGACCAATTTGTTGATTCTGAGCGCGGGTGGCTATAGTTTCTCAGACTTTCTTCGAGTCGGGATCCCTTTGACGATTGTCATGTGGCTCGGCTTTTCATTGGTTTTGCCCGCACTGTACGGGCTCTAGTTGCAACGACTCCGCAGGTCGTCGCGCAATCACGGGATGACCACCATGCACAAACATTTTTCCGCCGCGACGGCCCTTGTGCTCATAGCCTCGATGCTGTCCGCTTGCGGTAAACAGTCCGCGACTGAAACTGCACCGTCCGAGACCGCCGATCGTGCCGCTCTTGTGGCCGCAGAGTCTGCAAAGGCCAACGCGTTGTTTGATCGTATTTTTGATGAGGCGGTGAGTCGTAGCCCGACGTATCAGAGTTATCTTGGTATTAAGAATGACTACGACAAATGGGATGAGCAGACGGATGAGCGTGCCCGCGAGGAATTCGAAATTACCCAGCGCGAGCTCGCCGAGATTCGCGAGACTATCGATGTCGCGTTGTTGGATCCACAGACGCGTGTCAGCTATGACCTCGCTGTCGCCGATGCTGAGCGCGAGATCGAAGGGTTCAAATGGCGTTTTCATAACTATCCAGTCAATCAAATGGGCGGCGCTCACTCGCAGGTGCCCGCGTTTCTGATCAATATCCACCGCGTCTCGTCAGTGAGTGATGCGGAGGCTTATGTCGCGCGTCTACAAGGTGTGCCCAAGCTGTTCGAGCAGACGCTGACGGGCGTCAAGATGCGTGCTGACCAAGGTATTCTGCCGCCGCAGTTCACGTTCAACCAGGTCAGTAAAGCCAGTCGGAATGTCATCGCTGGTGCGCCCTTCGATGACAGCGGTAGAGACTCGACACTGCTCGCTGATTTCCGAGCCAAAGTGAATGCGCTGGAGACAGACGCTGAAGAAAAACAGGCGCTGATCACGGCAGCGGAACAGGCGTTGACCGAGGCCGTTTTGCCGGCCTATCAGAACTTCATCGCAGAGATCGAGACGTTGGCTGAAACCGCCAATACCGATGATGGTGCATGGAAGTTTCCTGATGGCGCTGAGTTTTATGATTTTGCATTGGCACGCACCACGACAACCGAGTTGACCGCCGATGAGATTCATCAGATCGGGCTCGATGAGGTGGCCCGCATCCACGACGAGATGCGTGGCATCATGTCCCAGGTGGGGTTTGATGGCACGCTCGGAGAGTTTTTCGAGAAATTGCGTACCGATGAGGCGTTCTTTTACGCCGATAGCGACGAAGGCCGCGCACGCTACATACGTGAGGCGACGGCTTACATCGATGATATGCGTGAGCAGTTGGATACGCTGTTTTTGCGCAAGCCAAAAGCAGATTTGATCGTCAAGCGGGTCGAGCCGTTCCGTGAAGCTTCCGCTGGCAAAGCGTTTTATCAACGGCCCGCCGCCGATGGATCCCGCCCGGGAACTTACTACGTCAACTTATACCGGATGGCCGATATGCCCGTCTATCAGATGCAGGCGCTGGCGTATCATGAGGGCATTCCCGGTCACCACATGCAGCTGGCCATTGCCCAGGAGTTGGAGGGTCTGCCGAAGTTCAGACGGTTCGGTAGCTACACCGCTTACACCGAAGGCTGGGGGCTCTATAGCGAAATCTTGCCGAAAGATATCGACGCGTATACGGATCCTTATCAGGACTTCGGGCGGCTCGCGATGGAGATCTGGCGTGCAGCGAGGCTTGTCGTTGACACCGGCATCCATGCCAAGCGCTGGACGCGCGAGCAGGCCATTCAATATCTGCTCGACAATACGCCGAACCCGGAAGGCGATGCCGTCAAGGCGATCGAACGCTACATCCTGTGGCCCAGTCAGGCGACGGCCTATAAAATCGGCATGCTGAAAATCCAGTCGTTGCGCGCTGAAGCCGAGCAAGCGCTTGGCGACGATTTCGATATCCGCGAGTTTCATGATGTTGTATTACGCAACGGTCCCGTGCCGCTCGACGTGCTCGAGCGATTTGTCGACGTTTACGTTGCCGAGCAGTCCGGGGTTGACGCGACCTGAGGCTGGGGTAATACTGGAGTCATGACACAGGTAGCAGGTCTGACAGCGAAAGCATCTTGGTGGTGGCGCTCCCGTTAATTCGGAGAGGGCTTAGCCGTACGACCTGACGTCACGACAAAATAAACCCGTCTCCGCATTGGCGAAGGCGGGTTTTTTTGTGTTGGGACACAAGCAACGAGAACAGGGACACTGGACACAAACAATGCAGGCACCGTTTGACATTCTGGCGGATTTGGACACGCCGGTATCCGCCTATTTGAAGCTCGCGGATCTGAAGCCACGCTACCTGCTCGAAAGTGTCGAGCAGGGCCAGCGTCTCGCCCGATACTCTTTTCTCGGCTTCGGTGATTATCGTGATATCCGGCTGACGGCGGATGGTTTGACCGTTGACGGTACCGCTCGCGCCAATCCTGCTGATCAGGCGGCACTGCTAGATGCGCTGCGCGACATCCTGAAAGAGGTGCCGCGCCCGACGCCAGTAGTCGAAGAGCTGCCGTTCAGCGGTGGACTGGTCGGCGTTGCCGGTTACGATATTGTCCGGCGCTTTGAGCACCTGCCGGATGCACCGCCGCCGGCTCCGGGTATTCCGGAAGCTGCATACATGGCCACGGAATCATTGCTGGTGTTCGACCACCTTACCCGTCGCATCGCGCTGCTGCACTCCGGTTCGGACGAAGCACAACTCGCATTGAAGAAAGCGGTTATCGAGCGGCTTCGCGGCGCCGTACCCGAGGGTACCGGACAGGCCGCGCGTTTTTCAGATCCTGTTGGCAGCCTGACGGAAGAGGCGTTTTGTGAACGCGTAGCCGAAGCGCGCGAACACATCGCTGCCGGGAATATCTATCAGATCGTGTTATCGGTCTGTTTTGAAGGTGAGACCGAAGTCGCACCATTTGAGGTCTATCGGGCATTGCGCCTGCTGAATCCATCGCCGTACATGTTCTTTTGCGAGTTTGATGATTTTCAGGTAGCCGGGTCTTCGCCCGAGGCACTAGTGCGACTAAATGGACAGCAAGCGGCCTTGCGCCCTATCGCCGGGACGTTGCCGCGTGGTGTCGATGAGGCGGAGGACCAGCACAACGCGCGCACGCTACTCGCGGACCCGAAAGAACGCGCCGAGCACGTCATGCTGGTCGATCTCGCGCGCAATGATCTCGGCCGCGTCGCTGCGCCGGGTAGCGTTCAGGTGGCGCCCTACATGTCGATCGAGAAGTACAGTCATGTCATGCATATCGTTAGCGGGGTGCAAGGCGAGATGGCGGCCGATCGAGATGCATTTGATCTGTTTGCCGCGGCGTTCCCGGCTGGCACGCTGGTTGGCGCGCCCAAGGTACGCGCGATGCAGTTGATCGATGGGTTCGAGCCCGTCGGGCGCGGCTTGTATGCCGGCACCGTAGGCTATTTCGGTTACGACGGTGACA
>JBCAZB010000337.1:0-3497 GCA_038533315.1 Pseudomonadota bacterium
GTCGAAGAAAAGTCCGAACAGACGCTGACTGAGCGTGCGCTGGCGATTCATGATCGCGTTCTCACACTGGATACGCACGCCGACACACCACTGAGAATGATCGAGCCTGGTTTCGACATGGCGCAACGCCATGATCCGAACGAGTCGGGTTCGAAAGTCGACTATCCGCGCATGAAAGAGGGTGGTCTCGACGCGATCTTCTTTGCCGCATTCGTTGCGCAGGGTATTCGTGACGACAGTGGCAATACCCGCGCTAAGGCGCTTGTACTGCAAATGATCGATGCGATTCATCAATCCGTTGAAGACAATCCCGACCTCGCCGGAATCGCACTTGATCCGCAAGATGCGTACGAACTGGAGCAAGCCGGTAAGCGTGCGATCTATATCGGCATTGAGAACGGTTACCCGATTGGAGGCGACGTAAGCAACGTCGCGCTTTTCTTTGAACGCGGCGTTCGATACATCACATTGGTACACGCGACGAATAACGATCTTGCGGACTCAGCGACCGATCCGAATGGATCGGAGCACGACGGCGTGAGTCCGCTTGGTGCCGACGTCATCGCCGAGATGAACCGGCTCGGTATCATGGTCGACGTTTCACACGGCAGCGATGCGGTGTTTTTTGACGCGATAGAGATGTCAAAAGCCCCCATCATTGCCAGCCACTCGAATGCACGCGCACTGGTTGATCACCAGCGCAATATGACCGACGAGATGTTACGTGTGCTGGCCGAAAACGGTGGTGTTGTGCAGCTGACAATGCTGGATGATTACCTGCGCACCGCACCGCCGAATCCCGAGCGCGATGCGGCGATGGCGGAGTTGATCGCTAACATGAAACCAATTACGGATATGACCGCTGACGAGCGTGCGGCGATGCGTAAAGCACGGGCTGAGATCAACGAGAAGTATCCGAGCCCACCGGCTACGGTATCCCACGCCGTGGATCACATTGATCATATTGTTTCCGTCGTTGGCATCGATCATATCGGCATCGGCTGTGATTTCGATGGCGGTGGCGGTATCCAGGGCGTATTCGACGCGAGCGAAGTGATGAATATTACGATTGAGCTCGTCAAGCGTGGTTACACCGAGACCCAGATTGAGAAGATCTGGAGCGGTAATTTAATGCGAGTGTTCGGCGAGGTACAACGGGTCGCGAGCGAACATCCGCCCCAGCATGCTGGCTAACCGATGCGGTTGAAGCGCGCCTGGTTATCGTACGTCCTTGTTGTTGCCGCCGTTTTCCCGGCCAGCACGATAGCTCATCCTTTGGAGTTGTCGCTGACCGAGATCGAGTATTCTGATGATCAACAGTTGCTCACGGTCAGTCTTCGTTTGTTTTTGATGGATGTCAACGAGGCGCTGGTTTTTGATCCGGAAAGCACCGCGCTAGCATTCTGTCAGCCAAATGAGTCCCCAGAAGCCGAGCCGCTGCTGCTTGAGTATCTCGAAGAGCTTTTCTACATCAAAGTGAACGGCGAGAAACTGAAGCTCGAAATTGACAGTAAGCGGTTGAGCGGTGAAGGCATCAATATCGCGCTGGTCCTCGACTTTGTTTACCGTCTTGAGCCGCCTCTTAAAACACTCGAAATCAAGAATGCGGTTTTCACGAATCTGTTCTTTAATCAAAACAACATCGTTTATCTTCACGTCAATGGTGAAAATCGCAGCTTGATGTTGAGTAAGAAGACGCCCTCACACCGTTTGGCCTTCTAGAATGCAATCGTTCCTTTTTTATATACAACTCGGTTTCCAGCACATCTCGGATCTCGCTGGTCTCGATCATGTCTTGTTTCTGGTTGCGCTGTGCGCTGTGTATCGCTTGGAGCAGTGGCGCAACGTTCTCATTCTGGTAACTGCCTTCACGATCGGGCACAGCATTACGCTCGCCTTGGTCTCCTTAGGTTCCTTGAGCATTCCCTCCCGCTTGATTGAGTTTTTGATTCCGGTGACGATCGTTGCTACTGCAGTGAATAATGTTGTGGGTCAGCCCGGGGTTGCCACCAAGATGCTACGCAACTATGCCATGGCGCTATTCTTCGGTTTGATTCATGGCATGGGTTTTTCCAACTACTTTCGTGCGCTGCTTATGGATAGCGGGTCTATCGTGGCACCACTGCTGGGATTCAATGTGGGCATCGAGCTCGGTCAACTTCTGGTTGTCTCTCTGATAGTGTCGGTCGCTTTTGTGGCCCTCAATCTCGTTGGTGCCAAGCAGCGTGATTGGGCTGTTTTTGTCTCCGGTATTGCTTTTGGTATCGGATTGACAATGATGTTTGAGACCTGGCCGTTCTGACACCTGTCATCTATCGATTAGAGGGATCTTCGATGTTTTTTCGTTCACGTTTCCTTGCAGCAGTATTCGCGGGTTTGTTGCTGGCTTCCGCTTTCATGCGATCCGCATTGGCAGAGGCGCCGTTCGTCGATCCGGACGAGGATGATCAGTACCTCGGTTCACCGGAAACGATGTTGACGTGGACGCCGGAGCAACAGGTGGCCGGCTACCGTAACGCAGACAAGATCTTCTGGACCCGCACAATCAAGGCCGGTACCAATACCCAGGTGCTGCGTGAAGCGTCGGTTGATTTGTCAAATCTGTCGGTGCAGGTCGATGACCAGACCTTAACGGTTGACGCCTACTTCAAACAGCAGAGTGTCGCCGGTCTATTGGTGATCAAGGACGACGCGATTGTCTATGAGCGTTATGGGCTTGGCAACAATCCGCGTAGCCGATGGGCCTCTTATTCTGTCGCCAAGTCAGTGGTTTCGATGTTGATCGGGGCTGCGATCCAGGATGGGTACATTGGCAGTGTCGATGAGAAGGTGACTCGATATCTTCCGAGGCTCGCGGGATCGGCCTACGACGATACTTCGATAAAAGATCTTCTCCAAATGGCTTCCGGCGTCGATTGGGACGAGAACTATGCGGATCCTGCGTCGGATGTTGCGACAGCGCCGTGGGATACCTTGGGCCTACAAGCGTTCCTGAAAGACAAACCCCGTATCGCGGCGGCTGGCAAGCAGTTTAACTACAACACGGCGGAGTCCAATCTGGTCGGTATGCTGCTTAGAGCAGCAGTCGGGAACAACTTATCCACTTACCTATCAGAGAAGATCTGGCGACCGTTTGGTATGGAAGCGGACGCGCTCTGGACACTGACCGAGCCAGGTGGCGGTGAGTTCGGTGGTTGCTGTATCAATGCAACGCTCCGAGATTATGGTCGTATAGGCCTGTTCGCGCTCGCCGAAGGCCGGCTCGATGACGGGACCTCGGTGTTGCCTGAAAACTGGATGACGAACTCCACTCGGCCTTCCAAAGAAAATACATCGTATGGCTATTTGTGGTGGCTTAAGTCAGGCGCCAGCTACGCTGCAGAGGGGATTTTTGGCCAAGGTATCTACATAAACCCAGAACTGGGTCTCGTTATTGTGTTGCACAGTGCACGCCCCGACGCCAGTCAGCAGAGTGATTGGATCTGGCAAGACGCTTT
>JBCAZB010000338.1:0-3491 GCA_038533315.1 Pseudomonadota bacterium
AACTGATCATTGATGACCAGCCATCCACCAAGTCCGAGCAAACTGGACCCAGCCAATGCGTATAGCAGGAAGAACGCAATAGCCTGGGAAAAGTAATGACCAAAGTGCAGTTTGTGTTTCTCAATGTAGTCGGCGGTGACCTCGTCGGTGCGAGTAAGCGCTTCCTCGATATGCCGACGGGTCTTAAAGTAGCCGTTGGATGAGGCCAGACCTTCCAGCCAGGCGGCCGCCGCATGCTTCTTGTGCGACATCGTCATTGCGCTCTTGATCGCTCGGCGACCCCAAATCAGCCAAATCAACCAGATCAATAAGATCATGACCACGTTAAAGGCCAGGAACATCGGGTGATAAGCAGACGTCAGAGCAAAGCCTACCGCGGCCTGCAAAAGAATTGAGAATCCACCGACCAGCAGGTACGGGATTCTTTTCATGACGATGATGATGTCGAAGTAGCGGTTAAACAGTGGCCCTTTCCCACTGTCCTCGAAAAATGGGTTCAACGCGTAAACCGCGCGCAGCGAGATCTCAGACACCGTGCGGGCATAGAATCGTCGTCCGAACACATCAACAAGATGTAAGCGCAACGCATTCAACAGTCCGGCGGCACAAAGCAACAGAAACAGGGTGACCGACAAGATCACCAATGGCGCGGCAAGACCGGTGTTAATGATCGAGTTGATCAGCATCTGTACAGAGATCGGTGTCGCCAGCGACAGCAGGCTGATACCGATTCCGTATATGATGGCTAATCCGTAGAATTTGTTTTCTGGACCCAGAATCGTTGTGAAGAAGCGGGCCAGCTCTGGCAGCGTGCGTTGTTTGGCCAGACCTTGTTCTTCCATGCTAAGCCTCGTTCTGCGTATCGGGTGTCAACGAAGCAAGACAGTCGCTCCGCCGACCAAATTTACAATATTGAGACAAACATTAGAATGACAAGCGATGTCGAACCTATTGAATTCTTGTCTAGTTTTCTGACGCTGCCAGCAGTTTGCTACGAGAAATCCAGACCGGACGGGGCCTCCGCGCCTACCCTGATCGCATTTAATGACGCGTTGGCCGCTAATCTAGGTTTACGGCCAAATGCGCTTAAACTTCAACAAAAATTAAACGTATTCAGCGGAAACGCGCTGCCTCCTAGCGCAAACCCAGTTGCGATGGCCTATGCGGGGCATCAGTTTGGTCACTTTAGCCCACAATTGGGCGATGGTCGTGCGCATCTCATTGGCGAGTTGGACAATCAAGCCGGCCAACGGTTCGATGTCCAGCTAAAAGGCAGTGGCCGTACCCCGTTTTCTCGCGGTGGTGATGGTCGCTCTGCGCTCGGGCCAGTGATCCGTGAGTATCTTGTGAGCGAAGCAATGCATACGTTGGGCGTACCGACGACGCGCGCACTGGCGGCTGTCGCGACCGGTGAGCAGGTATTCCGAGAGACACCAGAGCCGGGAGGCATTCTGACGCGAGTAGCGGCGAGCCACCTGCGTATCGGTACGTTGCAGTTTTTCGCAGCGAGAGGCGCAACCGACGTCGTCGCTGCGTTGGTCAGTTTTGCACTGGAGCGACACTACTCAGATATCGACACCGACGAGAGCGATGCATTGCGATTGTTCAAAGCCGTTGCAGCTCGTCAGGCAAATCTTGTTGCTCACTGGATGTCGCTCGGCTTTATTCACGGCGTGATGAACACCGACAACATGTCGCTCTCTGGTGAGACGATCGACTACGGGCCCTGCGCATTCATGGACGAATATCGTGCGGACAAAGTGTTCAGTGCCATCGACCGCGGGGGGCGCTACGCATACTCCCAGCAACCGCTGATCGCACAGTGGAATCTTGCGCGACTCGCGGAGTGCTTGTTGCTATTAGACGACCGGCAGGCACTGTTTGAAGAAGTATTGAGCAAATTCCGTTTGCAATGTCAGACACACTTCGTCAGTCGAATGCATAGCAAGCTGGGGCTCGCCAAGTCTGTGGCAACCGACGCCAGCCTCATCGACGAATGGCTCGCTATGATGGAGGCAGAGTCAGCCGACTTTACTGTGACCTTTCGTGAACTCGCTGACGCACTGGAGCGCAATACACCGACCAGTGACCATCCGGCGTATTTGCGTTGGTGGCAACGAGTGACTGAACAAGATGCTCCGCGGGCGTCCATTGCGCAATCGCTGCGAGCCACCAACCCGGCCGTCATTCCGAGGAACCACCAAATCGCGGCCGTTATTCAAGCGGCGTACGAGGGGGACTACGCACCGTTCCATCGTCTACATGACGTGCTTGGCAGACCATTCGAATCGACCGAAGCATCACGGCCGTACGAGTTGCCTCCACGAGACTCGGAGCGTGTTCGACAGACGTTTTGCGGAACGTGAGGCGCTACCACATTTCTCGATGCGGTATGCTTTGAGCGCATCAAATCGTCAATGGACAGCCTGAGGACTTGAGTGATGAGCCATGCGCCGATTCTGCCAGAGCAATACAAACCGACACATGACGAGGCGGCGAGACAGGATTTTGTTGGCGCCCTGAAGGGCTATCTGAATGGGCCATTGGAGCATCAACTTGGCGAACACTACGAACACAATGTTCGCCCCGCCTTTGAACAAAAGTATGGCCATGCGCCTGCCAATCGTCAGGATGGCTGGGAGGCGCTTGGCGATGACCCACTATTCCAGCTTTGGGGAGCGAGCGTTTACGCCTCACAGGATTTGATGTGGGAGACCGTCGACTCGACCTGCCAGCGTGTACTGCCGGCATTTGAGCGGCGATTGTCAGCGTTGACCCTCAACCCGATCGGCAGTTTGTCACTGAACCCCGCGCTGGCACTACCAGAACCGATCCGCAGTACCGAAATCCACCGTCAGCCCGGCGGCTATTTTTCTGAAGCCGGCGCAGGGCTGCTTACCGGCTTGCGTTACTTTGGCACAGTCGAGCTCTATCGCAATGCGAAAGGGCTCGCCACAGGTGCACCGCCCGGGGCACCCGGCATCGGGCTGTTCGTGCTGGCGGCTATCAAACAGCGCTTCGGAGACATTGCGCCTGAACGTATCCTGGATCTCGGCTGTGGCAGCGGGACTGAGACACTGGCGTACAAGATGCAATTCCCGGACGCTCATGTCAGTGGCATCGACTTGTCCGCGCCGCTACTGCGCTTCGCACATCTATGGGCCGAAGACGCAGGGCTAGAATTGCATTTCCGACAAGCCGATGCGCGCGATACCGGGCTGCCGTCGAATTCGCAGGACTTGATCGTCTCCAACATCCTGTTTCATGAAACACGGTCGGATATTGTGAGCGACATCCTGCGCGAGGCGCACCGCCTACTCGCACCCGGCGGTATTCTGCTGAATGTCGATACCGCCTACCAACCTGATCAGATCTCGATACCCAAGCAAGTCACTAATGACTGGCAAGTCATCAACAATGGCGAGCCATTCTGGACCGGCTTCGCGGATATGAACATGCGAGAGGAACTCGTGTCAGCCGGGTTCGACGAA
>JBCAZB010000339.1:0-3474 GCA_038533315.1 Pseudomonadota bacterium
AGAGTAGTGATCGACGCCGCAAAGAAACGCACGCCGCACGCACCGAGACATGACATGGTAGTAGGGCGTGTCGTCAGGGCAAACCAGTAGTTTCCGTGGTCTGGGCATGCCGTAACGATACATACCTCACCATACAGCTGACCATTCGATTTCTGGTTGGAATGCTAGTTTATGTGGATGTCCACTATCAGTTGAGCAATTCGATTTCTGGTTGGGATGCTAGTTTATGTGGATGTCCACTATCAGCTCTATCAGCTTCCCATCAGAATAACACGCTGTGCGCTACTGACCGGTTCGTGGCCTCGACAGTTAGTTGACACACGGTCTGCGGTATTCCGACGCCTGCGGCGATGCTAGATGGCTACTCGTCCGTGCCCGCCACGCAGTCAACCTCGACTTCGACGAGCCAGCGTTTGTCGATAAAGCGGCTGACCTCCACAAACGTGCAAGCCGGTTTGATGTCGGCGAAGAACTCCTTGTGTGCCGCCGCTGCGCTCTCCCACTCATCGATGTTGGTTAGCATGATCCGCGTACGGATCACATCGGAGAGTTGTAGCCCGGCCGCATGAACCGCCTCAGCAACGAGCTCGAAACAACGCGTCGTTTGTGCGTGAACGTCGCCAACGTGTGCGACCTGTCCGTCCGGGCCAATCGGCGCCGTGCCGGCGATGGCGAGATAAGGGCCCACGCGACTCGCCCGCGAAAAGCCGATGCGATCTTCGAACGGAGAGCCCGAGTTGATGTTCTGGCGCATGTGCCTCTATTCCGTTCCAACTAGCCAAGACTGGCACGTTATCAAACGACACCGCTGGTGTCAGACGGGAAACTGTAGCGCTGTTCCGAGCCAGAAACCGTGGCATGCGCTTCGACGTATCGGTGGTCCGAAACGCCAAGCCGGTGACATTTCCGTCGGCCGTCCGGTCGCCTGATGCGAACTCAAATCACGCGATCCGCAAGGATTATCGGTGAGCGGCGTCGATCTGGCTGCTAGAATTGCGAAATAACGAGGAATCATCACTGATGAACATATTGCTTGGCGTTACCGGTGGTATCGCCTGTTACAAGAGTCCAGACATCGTACGCCGGCTGATGGAGTACGGCGCCAATGTGCAGGTCGTCATGACCGCTGGCGCGCAGTCGTTCGTGACACCGCTGACTTTTCAGGCCGTTTCGGGCCGGATCGTACGCACTGATCTGTTCGACGAACAGGCGGAGGCTGCGATGGGCCACATCGAACTCGCGCGCTGGGCCGATCAGGTGCTGATCGCTCCCGCCAGCGCCGATTTTATTGCGCGGTTCGCAGCCGGCATGGGCGACGATCTGCTCACCACCGTTTGTCTTGCGACCGAGGCGCCGATCGCTCTGGCACCCGCGATGAATCGCCAGATGTGGGCAAACCCATCGACGGTTGAGAACGTTGCGACTCTAGCTGCCAGAGGTGTGACGTTGCTCGGCCCGGGTGAGGGTGATCAGGCGTGCGGCGAAGTAGGCGCCGGGCGGATGCTGGAGCCTGCGGATATTGCGGCGCGCCTGATGCGGCCGAACACGGGGCCATTAGCCGGGCGTCGAATAGTGATCAGTGCCGGGCCGACGCGAGAGCCGATCGACCCGGTGCGCTACCTGACCAACCGCAGCTCGGGCAAGATGGGTTACGCGCTGGCGCAAGCCGCGCTGCGTGCCGGAGCCGATGTCACGTTGGTCAGTGGCCCCGTCGCGCTGGAGCCGCCAAAAGGGGCGCATCTGATGTCGGTCGAAACGGCCTTGCAGATGGAAGCTGCCGTCAATGCCGCGGTCGATGGTGCTGACATCTATATTTCAGCAGCGGCGGTCGCCGATTATCGACCGGCGGCGGCCAAAACCGAGAAAATGAAAAAGCAGGCGGAGACGCTGTCGCTCGAACTGACCCGCTCTCCCGATATTCTGGCGCAGGTTGCGGCTAGTGAGGCGCGGCCATTCTGTGTCGGTTTCGCGGCAGAGACCAACGACGTGCGAGAGCATGCACTCGGCAAAATGCGCGATAAGAAACTGGACATGATTGTCGCCAATCGTGTCGGCGAAAACCTGGCGTTTGATCAGGACGACAATGCTGTCACTGTGTATTGGCCCGACGGGGAGCAGTCGTTCCCGCGTGAAGCCAAGACCACACTGGCGGTCGGCATCATCGACTGCGTCGCGCAGCGATTTGCCAGCACACAATAAGAAAAAGGGACTCATCATGAAGCAACGATTGCAGGTAAAAGTGCTGGACCCCCGGGTCGGCAAGGATATTCCGCTGCCGGCCTATGCGACCGACGGTTCAGCGGGTATGGATGTCAGGGCATGTATCGACGGGCCGATGATCGTCGACCCCGGCACTACCCATCTGATACCAACCGGCCTTGCGATATTTGTGGAGGATCCGGCCTACGCGGCGATCCTGCTGCCCCGGTCTGGTCTTGGCCACAAACACGGCATGGTGCTCGGCAACCTGACGGGTCTGATCGACTCCGATTACCAGGGCCAGTTGTATGTGTCGATGTGGAACCGTGGCTCTGTGCCGTACACCATTGATACCGGCGAGCGCATTGCTCAGTTGGTCGTCGTGCCGGTGGTACAAGTGGATCTGCAGGTCGTTGACGATTTTCAGGCGACGGAGCGTGGCGCCGGCGGTTTCGGCCACTCGGGCAGCAAATAGTCCGAGCTAGTTGTTTCGGGCGCTGGTCAGCTGGGTGTAGCGGTTGATCGCGAGCTGGAATTCGTCACGCAAGGACTGCGCCTCGCGTCGGTGATCGGCGATGCGAGATTCGTAGGTGATGATGCGATCTTTTGTGTCTTTGATGTCTTCGGCTAACACCGGTCGGATCATCGGTGCATCCGGGTCCACGGTATACGGCTTAAAGTCCGACGCTTCGTCCAACAAAGACACCAATCGCTTGCGCAAGTTGCTCAGATACAACTCCGATACCTGTGCCTGCGCTTCCAACAGCTCGACGCGACGATCCCGGTGACGTTCGATCTCGCCGACCGACAAATAGGTGGCGAGCAACGCGCGGTCGGCCCGCATGGCGCGTTCCTTGGCGGCTTTCGCTTCTTCGGCCGCACGCATGGCGGCGAGTTCTTCCGGCGTCGCGCGGCCTGCGATGCGGCCGATGCGTACGCCTTCTTCGTTCATGATGATTTTCTCTTGTTCGGCATATTCTGCAGGAACAGAATCGCCGAAATGCACTTGACCGTCTTTGTCTACCCAACGGAACACCTGCTCGGCGTGCACAGACGTGCCAGCGAGCATCGCTACGGTCAGTAGAAAAGCCGAAAATCGCAGGTTCATAGTCCCAAGTTTACCTAATGTTGTTCACCCAACAGAGAGGTACATCACGTTTTGGCATGATTTTAGCAGATCGACCGTATTCGCCCTACAGAATGCCGTATTGCTGCCGATACGCCAAAATTCGCTCCAGCGCGCCATTTTCAGCGCCACTTTCCTCTAAATGTGTC
>JBCAZB010000340.1:0-3458 GCA_038533315.1 Pseudomonadota bacterium
CGAATCCGATTTCGGAACGTCGAAACTTGCTACCCCAAGATGGTGCAAACGCTGCAGGGTGAGTGGCACGAGATACGAGCGTGCGAGGATCACCGACTAGAGGTTGACCATCCGTTCGGTACATACACTATCGAGCAACTGGAATACGCGGCAACGGAGCTTCGTGATGCTGACGCTGCATACATTTTGGCTGAACGGTTTGCCAGTGAGAACTGGCGCGACCGTCGATCCGATGCTCATGGTTGGTACATGAAGGCATTCTTGCTGTCCCCTGATTCAGAGGTTTACCAACGTATGATGATCGAGATGGGCCTGACCGGCGGCGTTATCAGGCGCAATGGTGAGCTCGATGTCGCCAATCTCGCTGGAAACTACACGATGCTAAAGGTCGGCCAGCTCTTTGGCGTTGTCGAGGATCGACAGTTGGCGTTTCTTGTTTCTGCCGGAGCTGAATCGGATCTGATCGATTTCGGTCAATTGGACCGGAATGCCACTGAGATTTACGAGACTTTGCTGTCTGTTAGAGAGACGATGTGACAAGGGAGCCGAGTCTGTGACCAAAAGAGCTTCGATTCCCGACGCCGCTTTCGTCGCATCGATCACTGATGGCGTCGCCATTGCGATTCAGGCTTGGCGACCCGAATTGGCGTGCACGGCACAAGATGCCTACGAGCTACTCTCAGAAGCATTCGGCGATAGCTTCACCGAAGATACCGTTCGGAGAGCCAGCCCTGAGCAATTGTCGCGATTCGCGAAGGGGCTTCGAGGGTGGTTCGAGCTTGATGAGGTGGTTCCCACACAGATCGTCGAGCGGGTTATTGGTAGAGCGCTGGAGCAGTGGCGGTGATTGCCTATCTGTTGCTTGGTATCGTCGCGACGGTCGCTATTTTTTCCATTCGGGCACTCCGACCAGCGCCAAAGTCGGAAGAAGAGATCGCGAAGTTCAATGCAGAGGTTCGGCGGTTAACTGACAAGTTGCGAGAGCACGCGCTCGAGAGCATCAAGGTTTCAATCAGTCCAGATGCGCCGATGGACTCATTCGCAAGCAAATTCGGCGGCTATGCGGCATGGCCGGCCGACAAGGAATATCCGACGGACAAACGCAGCAAACCGCTGGCGCTACTTGCACAGATCAATTTGCAGGATTTGCCGGAGAACACGATTTTGCCTCGCGTTGGTCTGGTGCAGTTCTTTATCGCTGTCGATTCTTCGTGGGGTCTCGAATACCCCAGTCGGAAACGTACCATCGACGAGATTATCGCGGACCCACGTGGCTATCGCGTGGTGTTCCATCCAGAGATGTTTGAAGAGACTGTCACTGTTCGCGAGAAATTTAATCGGGTCGATCTATCATCACTTCCGTTTGAAGGAGAGCGGGCAGTGACTTTCGAGCTGGAACGAGCACTATGCAGTCCTAGCGACTACCGTTTCGACAAGGTTGTGAGCGATCTTGGCGTTCTTGATGAAGACGTCATCGACGCGGCTTGGGAGGTCGATAGCTACGGAGGATGTCGTATTGGTGGCTACGCAACCTTCACTCAGGACGATCCTCGGATGTTGAAACCAACAGAAGACTGGCTGCTCTTGTTCCAGATGGATTCGGTCAAGGAGCATGGTTTCGACATCATGTGGGGAGATGTCGGTGTCGCTAACTTCTTCATTCGACCCAGCGACTTGGCTGCGCTGAATTTTGATCGAGTCTGGTACAACTGGGACTGTTGTTGAGCAGCGAGTCGATCACAGGGAATGGGGTCCAGGAAATAGGGTCGAACCGATTTAGGTTAACTCGCTGAGTGTTCTACCGCGGATTCTCTTGCGAGGCTCGGTAGTGCAACCGCTCGCGCTCAGCGACTGCAAGTTCGAAAAGTGCAAGAAGCCGCAGCACGCGACGCCGCTTGTCGTGCGTATGATGAGAACCCAAAAGACGGTGCTCTGCGTCATCGCGCCGAGGATGCAGTCTTACGAGAACAAGCAGCTGAGCGGTTGCCTTTACCGGTGCCGGAAGACTGACGCTTAATCGCCCAGCGCTTCGAGGATTAGAGGCTTCAGCACTGCCCCGAGTTGCACCGACTCGGCGCTCGGTGAAGACAGCAGTGTCACGGGTTCCTCCATGGCGAGCACAGCGTAGTAGCCATTATCTAGATCGAGCCAGGGATACCAGCCGAAGGCGCCGGCGCTGGAGATCACCGTGATGCTGTCACAGGCGGCATTCCAAGTCGGCTCATCGCACTCGCGCCAGACGCCAAGACCGTATTGCCAGTCGACACCAGTGTTGGAAATCGCTGCTGGTTCAGATGAGATCGTAACGCTGGTTGTCCGTTCGGTTACTAGCTCGTCCAGTGTGCCGGCGAGCAACTCTCCGGTCAGGTGTGCCTGGAGGAACCTCGCGTAGTTGCGAGCTGAGCTGTCCGCGGCGCCCGACGCCCGGGGATTGATGCCAGCGAATCCGGTGGCATCCAGTGCGAGCGGCGCTGCTATTGTGAGCTGAACAATCTCACTCCAGCGCTGGCCGGTCGCAACTTCTGCCATGGCTGCCGCTACTTGCATATGCACCGGGCCGTAGTGGTAGGTGGTGCCCGGCGTGGCGTCCACACCAATCTCGTACCATTCGGCGACACAGTCCTGTAGCTCGATATTCTCACTGCCGATGCAGCCGGGCGCACCAGGCGAGCGGTGGAAGCCTGCCGTGAAGCTCAATAGTTGCTCTAACGTGATCGTGCTACTGGGATCGAGTGGATCGTCAGTCCAGTAGTTGAGGTAGTTCTGAGGTTGGTCGTCGAGGCGCAAAATGCCCTGTTCGACTAGAGTCAGGATCGTCGCCCCAGTAAGCCACTTGGAAGCCGACGCGATGGAATAGGACGCCTCGACATCAAAGCTGCCCTTTTCGTAGGCGTACACCTCACCGCTCTCGTTGCCGACGATGAGCGCGAGGTTCTCAACCGCATATTCATCAAGAGCGGTGTCGACCTCTGCCCAGGCATCTGCTGTGGGCGGCTCGGGTATGGGGACGGGTGTCTCAACTGTGCCGCCACCGCTAGAGCCTCCGCAGCCGACCAGGCTGAGGACGAGAAGTGCGTAGATGCTTTTTGTTCTCATACACTCGTCAACGCACCAGAGAGTGATTGGTTGACAGGAATATTCTGAACCCAGAAGTTGAATTGACTAAGCTCGACCTGTCCTTTGGTTTTCTACCGCGGATTCTCTTTCGAATCTTGGTAATGCAGCTGCCCGCGCTCGCGGACAAACCCTGCTGAATGCAAACTCGTCTTAATCGAAGCCGGTCACCGATTAAATCGATTCGACCCCTTTTGATTAGAGTCCAGCTTCCGCGATCATGTAGTCGATGGCGCGGTAGACGTCTTCGTCGCTGAGTGCAGGGTTGCCGCCTTTCGCTGGCATGTAACCGGCGTCGCCTTGGTAGCCCTCGACAGCATGCGTGCGCAGCGTCTCAAGACCTT
>JBCAZB010000341.1:0-3457 GCA_038533315.1 Pseudomonadota bacterium
CGTATGGATCTCACGTTTAGTCAGGAAGAACTCGCCTTTCGCGAGGAAGTTCGCGCATTTTTCGCCAATCATTATCCCGAGGATATCCGCACCAAGATGAACCGCGGAATCCGACTGGCGAAGGAAGACTTCGTTCGCTGGCAGAAGATCCTGCATCAACATGGCTATATGGCCGTGAACTGGCCCGTGGAGTATGGCGGCACCGGATGGACTCCTGTGCAGAAGTACATCTTCGCGACCGAGATGGCTGAGGCCAACGCGCCGGATGTCGTCCCATTTGGCGTGAATATGGTAGGCCCGGTTATCTATACGTTTGGTAGCGAAGAACTCAAGCAACGGTTCCTGCCGGACATTCTCGAATCTAACGTCTGGTGGTGCCAAGGCTACTCGGAGCCTGGCGCCGGTTCCGATCTCGCATCGTTGAAGACGCTGGCGGTTCGGGACGGCGACGATTACATCATCAACGGCACCAAGACGTGGACGACGCTCGGGCAACACGCCGACTGGATCTTCGTGCTGGCGCGCACCAACACCGACGTGGCGCGCCGTCAGGAAGGTATCAGCTTTATTCTCTGCGACATGAACACGCCGGGCATCAGCGTGCGACCGATTATCACCATCGAGGGCGGACATGAAGTGAACGAAGTGCACTTCGAGGATGTTCGTGTACCGGTGGCCAATCTGGTCGGCGAAGAAGGCCGCGGCTGGACGTACGGCAAGGTTCTGTTACAACACGAGCGCACCAACATCGCAGGCGTCGCGCGCTCGAAGTACCGACTGGCGCGGCTCAAAGAGCTCGCGCGCAAGGCACCTGATGGCGGTAGTGCATTGATCGACGAGCCGTCGTTCCGTGCGAAGCTTGTTCGCACCGAGGTCGATTTGAAGGCCCTGGAATTTACCGATCTGCGCACTCTGGCCGCGATATCCACCGGCAAAGCGCCAGGACCAGAAAGCTCTATTCTCAAAATCAAGGGGACCGAGATGCAACAGCAGCTCGATACCTTATACATGGAAGCTGCTGGCTACTACGCGATGCCATTTGTTCCGGACCAATTCAGTCTCGACGTCAGCGCCGACGACATGGTCGTCGACAGCACCGAGCCAACAACCGCACTGCGCTACTTTAACTATCGCAAGGCGTCGATTTATGGCGGCTCAAATGAAATTCAGAAAAATATCATCGCCAAGCACGTGCTTGGTCTGTAATGCGGTTGGAGTAAGACATGGATTTTTCAATTAACGAAGATCAGGCAATGCTGCAGGACAGCGTTGCCAAGTTTATCGCCAACGATTACGACTTCGACTCGCGTCAGGCGAGCGCAGCTACGGACGCGGGCTTCAGCCGCGAACGCTGGACCGAATTTGCAGAACTTGGCTGGACCGCTGTTCCGTTTGCTGAAGAAGACGGCGGTCTCGACGGTGGCCCAGTCGAATTGATGCTGATGATGGAGCAGTTTGGCAAAGGCCTGGTCGTTGAGCCGTTTCTGCCCTGCATTGTTCTGGCTGGCGGCGTGCTGAAACGCCTCGCTACGAGCGAACAAAAAGCCCAATGGTTGGCCCCGCTGATCGACGGCAGCAAGCTCGGTGCCCTCGCCTATGCCGAGCCGCAGAGTCGATTCGATTTGACGAACGTCGCGACAACAGCAACCCGCGACGGTGACGGGTTCGTCTTGAACGGCCATAAGGCGGTCGTACTTAACGGCGGCAACGCGGATACGCTGATTGTTGTGGCAAGAACGAGCGGCGATGCCACCGACGAGCATGGCATCAGCCTCTTCGCGGTCGATGCAAACAGCGGTGGCATTCGACGTAAATCGTATCCGACGGTCGATGCACGCCAGGCGGCGGAGATCTATTTCGACAACGTGCATGTCGCTGGCGATCAGTTGCTCGGCGACATCGATAACGGCTTGCCAACGCTAAAAGCAGTCGTCACCGATGGCATCATCGCCGTCGCCGCAGAAGCGGTCGGTATCATGCAAACGCTGAACGGAAAGACGCTGGAGTACACTAAGTCACGCGTGCAGTTCGGCGCACCGATCGCCAGTTTTCAGGCATTGCAGCATCGCATGGTGGACATGTTTGTCATGTACGAGCAAACGCGATCGCTTTTGTTGCATGCAGTCATGATGCAGGACGAAGATGATGCTGACGCAGCGAGACGAGCAGTGGCCGCGCTGAAGATCCAGATCGGTACCGAAGCGCGCAAACTTGGCGAGGAAGCCGTCCAGCTGCATGGCGGCATGGGTGTCACTTGGGAGCTGGACGTCGCACACTACTTCAAACGGCTGACCATGATCGACACGTTGTTCGGCAATGCTGACCACCATCTCGATCGCTATGAACTGAGCTGATCAACCGCGGCTCCCATCTCAGGCGCAGGCCGGCGCTCGGTCTGCGCCTTTTTTATGGCAATAGGCACCTATCTTGATACCGGAATTCGTACAGCCTTTCTTCGCGGCACATCAAAATCTATTGTGGTGTTCGATGGTCCTGTTGGATCTTGGCTTCACACTGGCGCTGTATCGGTGGTTTGGCGCTGTGGGACTACAGGTAGCCATTACGACAGCCATCATTCTCGCGAATCTGTTGGGCACCCAGCTGATCCAGATATTTGGCATCGAAGTCAGCGTCGGCTTGATCTTTTATTCCAGCATATTCTTTGCGACGGATGTCTTTAACGAGAACTACGGTCAGGCGCGCGCGCGGCAGGCCGTAGTCATCGGTTTCGTTGTGATGTTAGCCGTGCTCCTGAGCCTCAGCCTGAGTGTCATGCTTACGCCGAGCGCAAACCCAGCGAGTGCCACGTTCGCCATTGCCGTACATGATGCGTTGGAGACACTGGCAAGCTTTTCGCCACGTCTGGTACTGGGATCATTGGTCGCCTATGTCGTCAGCCAACAACTCGATGTGGCCTTGTTCCATTGGCTGAAACGCCGCACACAAACCCGCTGGCTGTGGCTGCGCAACAATGTCTCCACGATGACTTCACAGCTTGTCGACTCGCTGATTTTTTCACTGATCGCCTGGTGGGGCGTCGTCGACTTGTCGACGGCTCTGACGCTTGGGCTCGCCACCTATGGGTTCAAGCTACTGATCGCCCTACTCGACACGCCGTTACTCTACCTTGCACGCCGTTGGCATCAACGCGGCGTTATCAACGAGTAGCGTCTGTTTGCGCAAACTGTTGCATGGCCTGCTTCTCGAGCTTGGCCCAAGAATCCCGCAGCGTCACGATGCGATTGAACACGCGCTGATCGGACGACGAGGACGAATCCGTACAAAAGTAACCCAGACGCTCAAACTGAACAGAATCGGTGGCGTCGGCCAGCGACGGCTCAAGCCAGGCATCAGCGATCGTCAACGAGTCGGGATTCAACGACGAGAAAAATGCATCGCCCGCCGCTGGGATCGCATCTTTGAACAATCGATCGTATAGATTCACCTTCGCAGGTAC
>JBCAZB010000342.1:0-3441 GCA_038533315.1 Pseudomonadota bacterium
ACAAGAGCAACTGGAGACCATTCCGGAAGTGGGCAAATCCCAGCTTAGCTGTTTGTTTAGGTCGCGCACGTGCACAGATCCGCTAACGAGGTAGGTATGTTCATCGACTGCTTTGATCGCTTCGGGGTCATTGCCCGGGTCAGTCGTAAACTCGCCGACAATCTCCTCAAGGATGTCCTCCAGCGTGACCATACCTTGAATGTCGCCGTATTCGTCGACGACCAATGCGAGCCGTGATTTGCGTTTCTGAAACTGAACTAGCTGCACGCTCAATGGTGTCCCCTCGGGCACGAAATAAGGTTCTGTAACGGCAGCGCGTAATGTTTCCTTGTCGAGATCCGACTTGGTGCCATGTCGGACCAGTCTGCGCATGTGCAACACGCCGACAATCTGGTCGATATTGTCTTCGTACACGGGCAGTCGCGTGTGTTGGCTGGTTTCAATCACTCCGATGATCTCTTCAATATCGTCGTCGAGATCGATACCGACGATCTCATTGTGCGGGACCATGACATCGTCGACAGAGACTTTTTCAAGATCCAGGATGCCGGTGAGCATCGTACGGTATTTGCGCGAAATCAATGCACCGGCCTCGTTGACCACCGTACGTAGTTCCTCGTGACTGAGCGCCTGCCCATCGATTTCACTGGGTCGAACGCCGAACAGTAGCAATACGCCGTTGGCGACCAGATTGGTCAGCCATACCAACGGGTACATGACCTTCAGAAGCGGGTAGTAAACGTATACGGAGGGCATGGCGATGCGGTCGGGGTGCAATGCGGCCAGTGTCTTCGGTGTGACTTCCGCGAAGATCAACACAACAAAAATGAGTAATAGTGGCCCCAGCACAAGTGCCGCACCACCGATCCGTCCGCTGATGTAGCCGACAAGTAGTGTGGCTACGATGTTGACAATATTGTTGCCGACGAGAATCAGGCCGATCAGTCTATCCGGTTTCGCCAGCAGCTTCTCGGCGATGCGGGCAGATCGGACACCGGATCGTGCGCGATGTCGGAGCCGATACCGATTCAGACTCATCAGCGCTGTTTCGGTGCCGGAGAAAAACGCAGAACACAGTAGCAATCCGAACAGGATGGCAAACAACAAGCTCAGCGGTAACTCGTCCAACGCGTGTAAACCTCTTCGACCCCGTCAGCGCAAACGGCAGGTGCGAACTAGCCCCACTGCCGGTCCAGCAAAACTTCCAAAACCAGCTTACTGCCGAAGTAAGCGAGCACGAGCACGACGAAGGCAGCCAGATACAACTGCAACATGCGGCGGCCTCGCCATCCGGCAGCGCGTCTGCCGACAACCAGAACACCAAAGATCGCCAATGCTACGAGCGAAAGTACAGTTTTGTGGGTCAGATGCTGTGTGAACAGGCTCTCGATAAACACGAAGCCACTGGTCACAGACAGCAGCAGAAACACGAAACCGGATGTGGTCAGGGTCGCTAGAAACTGTTCGGTCGCCATCAGTGGTGGCAGCAAGTTGGTCAGTCGCGTAACCCGGGCTGCACGCAATTGCCTGTCCTGCGCCAGCGAGGCGAGCGCAAGAATGGCCCCGGCAGCCAGAAAACTGTAGGCGAGTAATGACAGCATGGCGTGTAGTTTCAGTTGCCACGACAACGGTGCGGTATCACTGACGCCCGCGAGATATTGAAGGGTTAGCATGGCCGCGCTGGCCGCCAACACAACGCCACCGAGCGCACGGAAGCCGGGTTGTAAGGCCGCGAAAAGCCCGATGACGGCGAATAACCAGCCGATGACATTGAGTACGTCGGCGAGTCCAATACCAACGGCAGGGTTCAGCAGCACACGGTTGGCCAATACCCCGCCATGGAAAGCGATAGCCACTACTATAATAAATAACAGTAAGTTACGGCCTCGATGAGCGGTGTGCTGATCGGAAAATCGCGTAAACAATGCCGCTGCCGAACCCAGGTAGGTGGCAAAAATTGTGAAGACAAACACAGAAAACCCGGCCCCGCTGCCATACCTTGCGTCTCAAAGGTGAATAATCGCACAAGCTCGGCATCTTGGTAAGTCCGTACCACGCACCTATCAAGCGGTTTGGCGACGTCGATAAGCGTGACGATACGCGCGGCGTCAGGGGTGTAAAAACGTATGGATATTAAAGTGCTAGGATGCAGCGGCGGTATCGGGGGAGGTGCGAGAACCTCGGCGATGCTCGTCGATTCAGATGTGCTGCTGGACGCAGGGACTGGTGTGGGCGACATGCCGCTGGCGGACCTGCGCAAGATTCGCCATGTGTTTTTGACCCATGCGCATCTTGACCACATCGCCGGCCTGCCTTTCCTAATCGATAGTGTCTTCGACGCCCGCATCGGCGATCCGATGACGATTTATGGCCGCAGCGAGACGCTTGCGACAGTTCAGAAACACATTTTCAACTGGGAAATCTGGCCAGACTTCGCGCAGCTACCTGATGTCCACAACCCTGTCATTCGCTATCTGGCGCTGGAGCCCGGTGGCATGGTTGAGATCGAAGGTCGTCTGTTTCATGCAGTCGATGTACGTCACTCGGTGCCTGCTCAGGGATATTGCATCAGTCACGCAGACGGTGTGTTCGCTATCAGCGGTGATACCGCGACCAATAACACCTTATGGCCCTTGCTGAATTCGCTGCCGGACCTGAAGGCGCTGGTGGTCGAAGTATCTTTCCCGGACGAACAGGCGGCGCTGGCGCAGGCGGCTGGACACTATTGCCCGCGCACATTGGCAGAGGATCTGATCAAACTGGACCACGAGCCGGCGATCTGGTTGACGGCGATGAAACCGGGTGACGAGAGCACTATTCTCGAGCAAGTTCAGGCGGCGATTCCTAGTCGGGACATCCAGATGCTGCATACGGGCGCATCGCTGAAAATCTAGACCCCATAGTTCGTCATCGCTATCGGCGCATTGCCACGACTGCGTTATTATAGGCGCGCTCGTCAGCGTTGAGGTAGACCATGTTCGACAATCTCTCCGATCGATTGCGCAGCGCCACACAGGCACTGAGCGGCAAAGGTCGTATTACCGAAGACAACGTCAAAGACACGCTTCGTCAGGTCAGAATGGCGTTGCTCGAAGCGGACGTCGCACTGCCGGTGGTCAAACAATTCATCGAGCGTGTGCGTGAGCAGGCGGTCGGCGAAAAAGTCCTGACGAGCCTGACGCCGGGGCAGGTGTTTATCAAGATCATACACGCTGAGCTGACTGCGGTGCTCGGCGGTGAGTCTGTGCCGCTTGATTTACGCGCGCAACCACCGGTTGTAGTGATGTTGGCAGGTTTGCAGGGCGCCGGTAAGACGACGACAGCCGCCAAGCTTGCGGTGCATTTGCAAACTAAAGAAAAGAAGAAAGTAATGCTGGTGAGTGTCGATGTGCACCGTCCCGCCGCAATATTGCAGTTACAGACATTGGCCGGTGAAGTCGG
>JBCAZB010000343.1:0-3438 GCA_038533315.1 Pseudomonadota bacterium
CGCGGCAGCAAGTGACAGCGCTACAAATGCTGCGCGCGCAGCAAAAGCCGTTGATCGTTACGCTAAACAAAGCGGATCGCTATGCGCCCGAGGAGCTGCAGACCGTGGTCACGCGGTTGCAGACTCGCCTCGCGACGGATTCGGCAGAGGATGGCATTGCGCCAACACTCATCGTCACCATCGCAGGCGGTGAGTACGACGCAACAGTCATGGGTGCAACAGGTACCGCGCACACGGAGACTCGTGTGCGTGACGCCGATATCAGTCAGCTTGTCCTCGCGCTCGAAGAGATGCTGGGTAGCGATCTCAGCACGATCAATGCATTGCGCGAGCAGGCCTTGTTGCAGCTCGCGGCTGACAAACTCAAGGAAGCGGAAGAGCGGTACCGGCAGCAACGGGCAGAGCAAATTGTCCGCACGGCAACGCGGCGTGCCGTAGTCGGTGCGCTTGCGGCGGTCACCCCGGGTACTGATGTCGTTATTCAAGGTTACCTGGGGACTCAGATGACGCAATCGCTCTGCAAGCTCTATGGACATAGCCCGCGTGATCTTGATATCGAGCGGTTTCTGGACCTAAGCCAAAGTCGTGTCGGCAAGGCTTTGCCGTTGTCACTGGCCATTGCTGGCAATGCACTGAAAGCGTTTCCCGGTGTGGGTACACTGGCAGGTGGGGCGACTCATGCCGTTGCCTACGGGTTGCTGTTTGACGCGGTTGGCCGCGGACTGGCGGCGTCGCTCGCGGAAGAGCACAAGTTTGACGCCGAAGTGGCGGTGCAGTCGGTGCAGAAGGGATTGGATGAGCATCTGGAACAGAGTGTCCGGCGTGTGGCGCGACTGGCGCTCGAAGCCGGCAACAATAGCGAGTGAACAAGACGATGGCGACTCCGCCAGACATCTTGCACTGGCGCGAGAATCACTGAGCGAGTTGCTCGGCGATCAGCGCCTGCCACAGGCGATTCGCAACAGTCTCAATGCCGACTACGAGCAGGTGCGCGCGATGCTCGATAAATTGGAGCAAGGGCATTTGCATGTAGCCGCTTTCGGCCGCGTCAGTACGGGCAAGTCATCACTGCTGAATGCGCTCGTGGGCGAGACTGTGTTTAGCGTCAGTCCGTTGCATGGCGAGACCCGACAGGCTGCGATGGCAGCACTTGACGAACAACCTGCTGGTGGCATTTTTGTGATCGACACACCGGGCATCGACGAAGCGGATGGTGATCAGCGTGAGGCGCTGGCGATCGAAGTCACGCGACGTGCAGACATTGTCCTGTTCGTTATCGATAGTGACCTTACCGATAGCGAGTATCAGGCATTGCAACAGCTAGTGTCAGCTGGCCCACCGGTAATACTGGTGTTGAACAAGGTGGATCGCTACAGCGCCAGCGAGCTCGCAACGCTACGCTCTGCGATCGCGGCCCGATGCGCTGACCTGTTACCACCGGAGCGCCTGGTCACGACAGCGGCTAATCCGCAAGATGAGTCGGTCATCGTTCGTGACGGCGCTGGCAATGAACGTCGTGAGACGCGTAGCACGCCGCCAGACCTCGGCGAGTTGCGTGAATTGCTATGGCAGATACTTGAGCGCGATGGAAAAACGCTGGCGGCATTGAATGCCACTCTGTTCGCCGCGGATTTGTCCGACAAAGTCGGGCAACGACTGGTTGCGGCGCGCACCGAGTTAGCCGATCAAACTGTTCGCACCTACTGTATTGCCAAAGGTGTTGCCGTGGCGATTAACCCCGTGCCAGTAGCGGATCTGTTTGCAGCTGCTGCGATCGATGTCGGCATGGTGGTGCATCTTTCTCGCATCTTCGCGTTGCCATTATCCCGCAATGATGCCGGCAAACTTGTGCGTGTAATCAGCACCGAGGCACTGGCGCTGATGGGCACGGTTTGGGCGGTGCATTTCATCTCCAGCGCGCTGAAGGTTGGTACCGGCGGCTTGTCGACCATGCTCACAGCGGGTGGGCAGGGTGCTGTCGCTTACTATGCGACCTATGTCGTGGGTCAGGTGACACGCCAGTATCTCGCGCAAGGATGCTCGTGGGGCGATGGCGGTCCGAAACAGGTTGTCGATGACATTTTGCGAAGTCTCGATCGTGATTCTGTGTTGCGTATGGCGCGGGATGATATTCGTGCACGGCTGAAGCGCGCGGGTAGCTGATGGATCGCGCCGAGCGACACGCGGCAATCTTGAGTGCGGTGAGCCGAATCCCGCGGGGTCGTGTCTCGTCCTATGGTGTGGTTGCGAAAGTGGCTGGCTTGCCGCGCGGTGCGCGCGAGGTCGGCCGGGTGCTTAGCCAACTGCCAAGCGGTACTGCCGTACCCTGGCATCGCGTACTCAATGCGCAGGGTCGCATTCACAACGCTGCATCGAGCGATGCAGGACAACGGCAGATCGCCCGGTTGCGTGACGAAGGTATACGCGTCGAGCGCGGTCGAGTGAGTATGCGCGAGTATGGCTGGCAGGTGTCGCTCGACGAATGGCTGTGGTCCGATCCTGCTCAATGGCTGGGCGACACAAGCGAGGATTCGGATTGAGAAGTCGGCTCTATCAACTGTTGTTGCATCCACGCACACTAAGAGCTCATGAGCGACTGCTCAGTTTGGCGAGGCGCGTTCAGGGCCAATCGGCAAAGATCGAATTGTTCTATCGCTGCGGTGACCCTCAGGCACATTTGTTGCTGCTGTTGACCCGTACGCTTGGTCCCGCGTATGGAGTCGACATCGATGTTCGGTTATTACCGGGCAATGACAATGAGCAAGATCTGCTTGCCGCGCAGCAGCAGCGATGGCGCCTGCACGATGCGACACAATTCGCTGCCGCCTTGGAACTCCCGGTCCCCAATCGCGCGGAGCCACGAATGCGCGCAGGTTGCGAAGCAGCGATGGCGTACAGCTGGCGGCGTCAGCGATCGCTGGACGAGTTATGCGACTTGTCGACTGCTTACTGGAACGGTGAGTCCGCCGTGTGGTCAGGTAGTTTGTCGCGTCTGAAGTCGACCGATCACGCGCACCAACGCATTTTGTTTCGAGATAATTTGGCCTACCTCGAGAGTCTGGGTCACTACGATGCCAACGCGATTTACTACGATGGTGTGTTTTATCGCGGTGTGGAACGTTTACGACACTTGACGCTACGGCTGCGACGCGCGCGTCCCGAGGACGGCAATGCAGCCTTGCGCGCGAATCTTTCAGAACGCCTGGATGCCATAGAGAGCCACTCCCGCAATTTGGTCTTGGAGAAGACCGATACGTCGGATGATGCGCCTATGACATTGTTCTTTTCGTTTCGTAGTCCATATTCGTGGGTCGCGCTTCCAAGGGTCCTGGCGATGGCAGATGCGGCAAATCGTGCTATTCGTTTTCGACCGGTACGGCCGATGGTAGAGCGCGGCGTTGCTTTGTCTCCGGAGAAGCGTCGCTATCTGGTTTTGGA
>JBCAZB010000344.1:0-3434 GCA_038533315.1 Pseudomonadota bacterium
AATACCGCGTAGCCAAAGCCCAGGTGTACCGTCGCTCGCTCGAGTTGCATCGGCTGACCAGTCGGTCGGTTGAACAGCGAAGCCATCGAGATGCCGCTATCCATTGCTACATCCAGCTCGAGACCCTGATCAATGACGACCACCTTGACTTGCGTCGGGCGGGTATCAGCGGGGCTTTTGCCAGCCGGGTAAGGCATATCCAGTGCCAGCCCTTCCAGGTCGGTACGCACATCCAATGTGAGCGGTTTTCGAGACCCCGGGGCATTGCCTGATTTTGGCAAGCGAAGCACAGCACTGTACGGAGCTTCGCCTTGTATTCTTCCGCGCAGCGGGACTTTCAAATCGTCTACCAGCGCCGCGGCGGGTATCAGACCGTCGATGTCCAGCTGCAAACCGAAACCACTATCTGGGTCAGCTGGCGCAAGGTTCATGCGCACAGGCCGATCGAATGAACGCGCTGTCACACCCTCCGCATAGACTCCTTTTCGATCCAGCGTCACGCGACCATCGATGACTTCAGCACCAAACGGAAGACCCGTGAACGCGATACCCGCATCGGATGTTTCGAACGCGGCATCAAGGGAGAACTCCCGAATCGATTTGAGTGGGACCTCCAACTGAATGGTGTAATCCGCACGCCCGGACACCTCGAGAATATCGAACACCTTGCCGAACAAGCGACGAATCGGGCTGTCTTCCGCGTAGCCGTACATCGATTCGAGGCTCGCCTCACCGGCCGTCGAAATCGATAGTGCCGCAGTACGTAAATCGCGAAACTCAACCTCACTGTTACGAAATGGAATGCCGCCACTGACGCCACTGTTGGTGTCGGTATACAGCCGTAGACCGTCGAGCCTGACTTCAGCATCAAGATCGGTGATCGTGGGCCATTGCCGGGCATACTGCATCGTGACGTCTCGTGCGGAGGCGCTGGCACTGAACTCACCCTCACCGTCGGTAAACGGAAAATCGCGTAGGTTGCCCGACAATCGAAAACGCCCGGATTCAACCCGGCCACCTTGCAAAGCGTTATTGAGCCAATCCTGCAGTTTGGGTGACAACACGGTGGTTGGCATCAACCCGCTCAGATCATCAATCTGCGTCATCGACCATCGCGTATCGATGTCGACAACCAGACCAGACTCATCGCTGGGGATTGTCAATTCGAGCGTTGTATCCTTCTGCAGAGGACCACTACTCAAACGCACTGAGTCGGAGACGACGTTGATGCCATCGTCATTCACGCGCCAGATGAGAACACCATCCAATGCATCGAGCGCGACAGGCTGAGCGGCGATAGCAGGGATGCGTAAGGCACCACCACGACTGCGCAACGTGACGCTACCCGTATCGGGGCGCGCACGCAGCGCGCCCGACAAATTCGCAAAACCCGGCACCGCATCGAGAGGCGCCAGACCTAGCCCTTCAAAGTCACTGGTCAATTCGAAATCTACTAGACGCTCTGATAGCGGTGCAGTCTCATCGGCCAACCAATCGACAAAACCACTGGCCGTCGTAAACGTGCCCGCCACTTCGGTATCGATTACCTTTTGCGCGAGATCAGCAGGGAGAAACGCCGCGAGGTAGGGCACGTCGTAGACGGTGATATTGCTCGCTTCAAAACTAAACCGCGTACCGTCCGCGCGTGGCGCCGCCTGTAGACGAACCGCTGCCGGCGGCCAGCGCCGGTCCGACACATTAACAACAAAATCATCGATAGCGCATAGCCAACCGTCGTCTTGCCGGCTCCATTCGGCGCGCCCGCTGACCGATGATTGTTGCTCTCCATCGGCTGGGACCCAGTCGTTGGCCTGCAATTGCACAGCAACCGATTGCAGCGTCGCTGACGACCAGTGCCAATCGGACACAATGTCCGCGACGCCAGCCTTTGGTAAACGCCATTCAGGAGGCAAAACGCCGCGCATCAATGCGGCCGATACACGATCGATCTCCGCTGACGCTCGCCAGTCTCCGTTGATCAGTTGCTCGTGGCGGAGCCCCGCCACATCACCCGCTGCTAAAATCTTGGCGCGCAGGCCGTCCTGCCCGAGTTGACGGACGTCGGCATCGAAACGGACGCGCTCAGCCGCTATGGATATGCCGGCATCATCCAACGCGAGACTAACCGGCGGACGTTCGGACGGGATGTCCCGATAGCGCACAACCAAATCGGAAATAGCGATATCGAGCGGCGCCAGATTCGCCAGTGCGCCTCCGTTGTCTTCAACACGCGTCGTCGGATCGAGCGGCAAAGCAAACGACTGCAGCAGCCACCCGTCTTGGTCTCGATCGACCGCAAGCGACACGCCCTCTACACCCAGTCGACGCACAACGAGGCGTTGACTGAACACTAGATCGGAAACCGAAACACCAACGGTCAGCGTGCGCACACTGGTGGGTTCTATTTGCTGCCCGGCGATACGAGGGCCGACGACGAAGTCGCGGAATACGATTTCGGGACCGCGCAGTCGCCAGCGCGCATCGAGCGACGAGAAGCTAACATCCCCATCGATAGCCGCTGCGATCCGTGCTTGAATCTCATCGCGATATTCGGGTAACTGCGGTAGCGCGATACGCAGCAGGCCCACAGCGATTGCCAGCAACACAATGAGTGTCGCCACCAGATAGGCGGAAAATTTGGCAATCTTTTTGAGCATAAACTTGGGGCTTACAACAACACCACGTCGTACTGATCGGGTGCATACAGGCTCTCGCTCTGCAAACGCACTGTCTTATCGGTCGCCTCGGTAATCTCGGCCAGACCGGTCGACTCTTCATCGAGCATCAGCTCAATCACATCCTGGTGCGCCAGTATCATCAGTTCGTCGAAACTAAATTGGCGATGCTGACGCAAAATTTCTCTGAATACCTCATAGCATACGGTCTGCGGCGTCTTGACCGAACCACGCCCTTCACAGGTTGGACAAGCGACGCACAGGATATGTTCAAGACTCTCCCGGGTGCGCTTACGCGTCATCTCGACCAGCCCCAGTGGTGACACCGGCATCACCTGATTCTTGGCCGGGTCTTTCGTCAATGCCGCCTGTAGCGCGTGTAGCACTTTTTCTCGGTGCACAGGCTCAGCCATATCGATGAGATCGAGGATAATGATACCGCCTAGATTCCTGAGACGAAGCTGTCGCGCAATCGCGACAGTCGCTTCGAGGTTGGTCCGATACAACGTATCTTCTAGATTGCTGCTGCCTACGAAAGCGCCAGTGTTGACGTCGACCGTCGTCATCGCCTCGGTCTGATCAAAAATAAGGTAGCCACCGGACTTGAGCGGCACTTTCCGCTCCAACGCCTTGCCGATGTCCTCTTCTACACCATAGAGATCAAAGATCGGGCGCCGGCCGGAATACAGTTCAATTTTTTCTGTCAATTCCGGCAAGAAACTACTGGCAAACTGGCGCATGCGCTCGTACTGAGTTTGC
>JBCAZB010000345.1:0-3434 GCA_038533315.1 Pseudomonadota bacterium
ATTGGCGGAGGTGGGCGATTCTCAATTTTTGCACCGAATGCCATCACTGGTGCGGAATTTTCGCCAGGCGGATGGAGCGCAGCCTACGGCGGTCGCTATGGCTCTTTGCTGAACCTCGATGTCGCAGGTGGCGGGCCATCACCGATCGCCAGCATGAGAGTGGATTTGGCGGGCACCGAGTTCGCGTACGAGGGGCCGAGTGGCGTTCGCGATGACACAACGATGTTCGCGACGGCTCGGCGATTCGATTTTGGACGTGTGTTTGAAACGATCGACGAACTGGATATCGGTGATCCGGTTTTGACGGACATCATCCTCAAGACGCGCAGCAATGTAAACGACAGACATGAACTCGAGACGCTAACGATTGTTGCTACCGAGGATTTCGATCGCAGGGTGGCCAATGTAACTGAATCTCCAAATTTCGATGACGTATCTCTGGTCTCAGCATCGCAAGATCTCACATTGTTTGGCGTCACCTGGCGAATGCTGATCGGCGACAGTGGACAGTGGGAGAATCGTCTGTATTTACGCGACAGCGAAAAACTATCGGTAGAAGGAGAAGCTTTCCCCGATTTAGCGCCAGCGGACACCCCCGTTGACAGCATCCCAGTGCTGGAAGAACTGCTGACCATCGACGAGCGCGAAACCGAAATCGGCTGGCGCAGTGACTACAGCCAAACGAATCGGTTCGGAGAATTTCGCGCCGGGTTACGGCTGACACAAACCGATGCTGATTTCTCGACGATATTGTCTCAAGATTGGGTCCGCTATGTGTTTGAAGCGGATGATCCACGACCACCCGGTCAGGACTTTATCGTCTTGACACCCGACGTCATCAACACACGCTTCAGCGATTCTGCGATACAGAGCGCTTTGTTCGCCGAGCAGGTATTCGTCAAAGGCCCGTGGAGCGTGCGGCCCGGTCTGCGCATCGAACGCGACGGCTTTGCCGATGAGACGTTGGTCGCACCCCGTTTGACGGTCGGTTACGATGCCGGCGCCAACTGGCGATTGACCGGCACTGCCGGCACGTTCTTCGAATCGCCACGCCTGTTGACACGGGCAGCGGATGTCGAGAATTCGCTACTCGGCAATGAACGTATCGACCACGTAAGCGTCGGCGCGAAACGTCAGATCGGCGATTATTGGTCCGTGCTGGGAGAGCTCTATTATCAGCGTTTGAGCGACCTGATCGTAGACGAAGGGCGCGCTAACGGCAGAGCCGCCAATGCGGGTGATGGCACTAATGCGGGCTTCGATCTTGTCGTCGACCGCCGTTTCCGTAATGGCTGGTCAGGGAACCTGACCTATTCCTTCAACCGACAACGTCTGAACGACAATGACGGTCGAGGCGAATACACGGCCGACTTTAGCCGTGAGCACTTTTTCACCGTTAGCGCGCGCTGGGAAATCAATGAGCGTTGGCAGCTAGCCTGGCGTTGGAAATACGGCAGCGGGCGTCCAGATGACCGCTTCGATATCATCGCCAATGTATTGCCAGCAGGACAGCCGCAACGCTTCGCGAAGCGTATCACCACAAATAATGCGATAACGCTGGACGACTATCACGGGCTCAATATGCGCGTGGATTACCGTCGACCACTGGGACCGGTCGATCTTGTTGCCTTTATCGATGTGCTCAATGTCTACGGCGGCCCGAACGGCGCACCGCGAGGCTTTAACTACCTCAATGGCACCGAAGTTGTCGAGGAAGATGAAGCATTCCCGATCATCGGACTGATCTTTGAGAAGAGTTGGTAGTTCGATGATGCCGTTTTACATCAGCAATGGCACGGTGCTTGGACGTTGGCCGCTCTCCCGCTCAATACCAATTCTCGCTACGGCACTGATTGTGTTTTTCGTCTTGCTCGAACCAGAGGCCAGCCGTGGGCTCGATATCTGGCAGCGCATGATTTTCTGGACGCTGCACGTGGCGACTGGACTGCTCGGTTTATCCATCGCGAGCGCAGTCTTATTGCCACGCGTGATGAGTCGGTTATCACCAGCACTCGCGATCATCGGTTCCGGTGCGGTCGGCGCGCTTTTCACGACACCTTTGTTTTTCTTTCTTGAATTTGTGTTACCCGCTTCGCTGACAGCAATTGAGAATGGTGCACTAGATCGGCTTGCCGAACAAAACCTGTGGCTTGGGCTATTAGTCGAGTACATCGAGGCGGCACCGTTGATGCTCCTGTGCTGGCTGCTGATCAATCTGCCGTTGCTGGCCACACAACGACCATCAGATACACAAGACACGACAGAAGATGTGCCTGAGCACGTGGCAGAACACAATGAACAAGCGCAACGCCTGGAGCGCTTCTTTGACCGCTTACCGCTCGCCATCGGCCATGATCTCTACGCGATCTCGTCTGATCTCCATTACTTGCATGTCTACACCGCCGAGGGCCGTTGCATGATCCATGGCTCGTTGCAGGACGTGTCCGATACACTCGGCGATGCCGGTCTGCGTGTGCACCGTTCACACTGGGTCGCACGGCATGCAGTGCGGCAACTGATCCGCAACAAGGGACAGTCATTTTGCCTGCTCAAGAATGGCCTGCGAATCCCGGTGAGTCGGCGTAATCGTGCGGCGGTACAGCAGTGGTTCGGTAGCAACATGCACTATCAGGCCGTACTTGATCGGCACAAGACGTGATTGGATTCTGCAGGTGTTTGCCGCTGTGTGGCGAAATGAAACGCCGCTCGCGGCCGTGCGATGTTCAGTGACGTGCCAGCGTTTAGGCGCCGCTCTCGGACTCCCAGCATTCAACCAAATGCCAGCGTTTAGGCGCCGCTCTTGGCCATCCATGGCCTCCGCGGCATAACCGTCCTAAATGACCGCTTACGCCAATCCTTTGCACGCCGCTCTCGGACATCCTGTCCTCCGCGGCATAAGGCCGTCCATGGTCAAAAAAAACGGGCCATCTCGGGGGAGATGACCCGTTATCACGCCATGTCAGACAGGGCGCACCCTTGGGGGGGTATCGGTCTCGCTAGAAGTTGCCGCGGAGGATGAGCGTGTAGCGACGATCGTTGCGGAAGAACGATCGCGGCGCTGTACTAAAGTCGTCGGCAAATACTGCGCGAGTTTCTGTGATCTCATCGGTCAGATTGACGCCCTGGAATCCAACCTCGAAACGATCATTGATGCGATAGAACAATGAAGCATCGAGCTGGCCCGTGGCCTCATGCATGATCGGCGTGAACGGGAATATCACATCACGTACCGTGAGCGTGTACTCGGAGCGGTAGTTGTACGCCATCCGTGCACTGATCTTGTCGTTCTCCCAAAAGGTCACGAGGTTGGCCGTGTGTTCCGACAAGCCAGGCAGACTCAAACCACTCACATCGAAGTTGGGCGCCGACGACGTGCCGTTGGCGCTTGTGTTGTTGGCGCCGACGGCACGTCGTCGGCGCCCAACTTCGATGTG
>JBCAZB010000346.1:0-3422 GCA_038533315.1 Pseudomonadota bacterium
CCACGCTCTCAGCACGTTATGCAAGGACAATATCGCCTGCTTGCGGGAGTTGGCCGCCGTCATCAACAAACTCGATGACGACGATTACCGGCGCGCACTGCCACCGTGCAACAGCGGCATTGGGGCCCACGTACGCCACGTACTCGATCACTACGATGCATTGCTCGGCGGATTGAGCACTGGCAGCGTCGACTACGATTGTCGTGAGCGAGATACTGCAACGCAGCTCATGCCGCGCAAAGCCTTGCAGCGCATCGATGACCTTTGCAGCACCCTCGCACGGTTGACGGAAGAAGATTTACCAGAGCAGATTGCGGTTGTCATGGACTGCGGATCAGATCGATCGACTAGTCTGGCTGTGCCGAGCACGCCACTACGCGAGTTGCAATTCCTGGTCAGCCATACGGTACATCACGATGCCCTGATCGCGGCCAGCGTCAGACAGCTCGATGTCGATGTGCACGACGGTTATGGCGTCGCACCCAGCACACTGCGATTCTCAGACAATAGCAACTGACCGCCAGCAAACATGACGCTGCGCCGCAAGCTTTTGGTCGGCTGGTTGGCACTGCTGGTCTGCTCCAATGCCTGGCGGCTGTTGAATCCGCCTGCGCCGGTCATTACAGCGTCGCATCAGACAATTTTGCTGGACGAGCTGGACGACAAGGCGAAGACCGGTCGACAGATTAGGCTTGCCTATCGCCAGTTTGGCGATCGTACGAGTGCTGAGTCGACGATCATACTGTTGCACGGTACGCCCGTCGCATCTGCAGCCCTGATCGGTCTCGGGGAAGCACTCGCAGCTGAATACCATGTAATCGCGCCGGACTTGCCTGGCTTCGGCGGTTCGCTGCAAGCACTACCCGACTATTCGAGCATTACGCACGGGTACTATTTAGCCGCATTGATGGATGCGCTAGAGATCGAGCGGGCTTACGTTGTTGCATACAGTCAAGGCGGCGCAGCGGCGATCACGCTAACACAGGCCTATCCAAAGCGGGTCGATGCGCTCGTCTTGGTCGCGACGATTGGCGTCCAGGAGCTCGAGCTGTTTGGAAGCTACGCATTCAATCATCTGGTCTACGCAGGACAACTCGGTTTGGTCAGGGCTGCACAGTGGCTACTGCCGCATTTTGGTTATCTCGACAACGCGATACTTGGGCCGGGATACGCACGCAATCTGACCGATACGGATCAACGACCATTGCGCGCTTGGCTGCAGCAGATCGAACAACCGACGTTGATAGTGCACGGAGAGGACGATGGGCTCGTGCCGCTCGAGGCCGGGCTCGAGCATCATCGGCTGTTGCCGCAGAGCGAGTTATTCACGTTGTCTGGTGGACATGAGATTGCCTATGCGACACCGGAACGCATCGCACCAGGCATACTCCAATTCCTCGAACGCCACACTGATGGCCAGGTGGCCACTCGCGCAACCGCAGACAGCGCACGTATCGCCGCGGCATCCGACCCAATGGGGGCCATTCCGCGCAGGGCACTGACCGGCGGAGCTCTACTGGTACTGTTTCTCGCTATCGTTGTTGCGAGCTACGTCAGCGAAGACCTGGCGTGCATCGCAGCCGGTATCCTCGCGGCACAAGGTGTGATCAGTTTTCCTCTGGCGGTAGTCGCGAGCCTCGTGGGCCTGTTCACGGGCGATTTGGCCTTGTTCGCTGCGGGCCGCTGGGTCGGCAGACCGACGCTACAGCGCTGGGTCCACGCCGATAAGCTTGGACAAGCGCAGCAATGGCTGGCAGATCGTGGGCCGATCGTCATCATCGCGAGTCGTTTCATGCCAGGCACGCGCCTGCCCACCTACCTGGCCGCCGGCGCCTTACAGATGCCATGGCTACGGTTCACAGTGTTTTTTGCGCTGGCCACGCTCATCTGGACACCATTGCTCGTTGGACTGGCAAGCTTGTACGGCGACGCCCTCGACGGCTGGTTCACGCGCTACGCTGACCACGCCGTATGGGTCGCATTAGCGCTTTTCATCGTTTTGTGGCTGACCATTCGAACGCTGCCACTGTTGTTCAGCTGGGAAGGTCGCCGGCAACTGTATTCGCGCTGGCTGCGACTGACCCGCTATGAATATTGGCCGCGCATGGCTTTCTATCCGCCGATTGCGCTGTATTGCATCTGGCTTGCTATTCGATTTCGCTCGGCGACGCTTTTTACGCTGGCGAATCCGGCGATGCCGCTCGGTGGACTCGTCGGCGAGTCCAAGTCCGAGATTCTCCGTGCACTACAACCGAGTGGCGCTGTCGCACCCTTTTGTGTTTTGACGGGCTCTCCTGAGGAGTCGATTGAGGCCCTGCAGCAGTTCATGAGTCGTTCGGACTTCAGCTACCCGATTGTGTTGAAGCCGGATACCGGACAACGTGGACAAGGTGTGGTCATTGCGAAGGACACAGTCGCCGCTGAAGACTATTTGCGCCAAAGTAGCCAACCGGTGATTGTGCAGCGGTTTGTGACTGGTGAAGAATACGGTGTCTTCTACGTCCGTAGACCCGACGAAGAGCGCGGCACAGTCTTTTCCCTGACCCACAAGGGCACAACGTCGGTGATCGGTGACGGCAAAAAGACGCTCAAACAATTAATACTGGGCGACAGCCGCGCTGTCGCTATGGCTCGCTTCTTCCTCGAGCTACACGGGCCCGCACTGAGCCGCATTCCGAAGGCGCAGGAATCTGTCGCACTAAACGAGATCGGTACGCATAGCCGCGGCAGTCTGTTTACCGATGCCGCACATCTGTTGACCCCGGCGTTGACAGCGCGGCTTGACCAGATCAGTCGTCACTATTCTGGCTTTTACTTCGGTCGTTACGATTTAATCGCGCCAAGCGCAGAGGCGCTGCAAAGCGGCACGGACCTGCAGATCCTTGAACTAAACGGGGTCACTTCCGAGGCGACGCATATCTACGACCCGGGCAGCAATAATGTTTTCGCCGCGTGGCGGACAATCGCGCATCAATGGCGCTTGGCCTGGGAAATTGGGGATATCCTTAGACGTCAAGGTCATCAGCCAGCTTCTGTCAGCGAAGTGCTGCGGGCCGTGTTCTCAAACGAGTTCTAGAATAAATACCCCCGCCGACAGTGCGGGCGCGACACGCCACAACTGGTACACTCGATAGATGATTGTTTCACGGCTACTGTGTTCTCTGTCTCTGCTGGTCGCTTCGGTCACTCATGCGGAACTTGGTGTCACGGAGGCGTTGACCCGCTACCAGGCGATGACGGGTGTCTCTGTCACCGGCCTCAATGAGGATCAGCTCAACGACCTGTTGGAGGGTGTGACTGTCTATCGCACCGTCAAGCTGTCGGACGACCAGGATCGCAGTAACACGATCATCCGTATCGTTGGCTACCGACTAATCGATGCACCGCGCGAGTCGCTGTGGCTCGCCGCACTCGCCTACGAC
>JBCAZB010000347.1:0-3419 GCA_038533315.1 Pseudomonadota bacterium
CCGGTCCTTTGCTTGAAGCCGCGCAATTGCAGTCACTCTGCACGATCCTTCCAGCTAGCGACGGTGCAGGTACACGCAGGATGCTGGATCAACCGTTGATCCGACAGACAGCCGCTACGCTGCGCGAGCAGCCACAGCTCACACCATTGATCGCTGAGATGGTCGCCGTGCAGTGCATCTACTTTCACAAAGATCAGACTAAAAACTGGTCCGTACGCTTGCACCGTGACTCCGCTTTCCCGATGACCGGCGATGGTCCCTGGCCGAGCGCTGGCACCAAGGAAGACCAAACCTATCAGCGGGTACCGCATGAGTTTGCACAACAACTCATTGCTGTGCGCCTGCACCTTGACGGCGCACCTGAGGGTGACCTGACCGTACTCGCAGGCAGTCACCTGGAGTCGACACTGATACGCTCGACAGCCAAACACCGTTGCGACGTGCAACGCGGTGCTGCATTGGTATTAACGCCGGCGTTGCTACACGGCTCCGCCAAACTGGAAACAAGCCCGAGCCGACGTGTCCTGCACTTCGTTTTCGCACCAATGCGATTGCCCTATTCTTATCATTGGTATGACCCGGCCTGACACACGATGACAGAAATCACACAAACAACACGACTGACTTTGCGACATGTGCGCTTGGGCGATGCCGCGTTCATCGTTACGTTGGTCAATGATAGTGACTGGCTGCGATTTATCGGCGATAAATCCGTCAGCAGCATTGAGGATGCCGAACGCTATCTGGAAACCGGACCACTGGCGATGTACGCGCAACACGGTTTCGGTTTGTTCGCCGTTGCGTTGCGCGATACCGATGCGCCGATCGGTCTGTGCGGTCTATTGCAACGCGATGGCCTGGAACATCCCGACCTCGGATTTGCGTTTTTGCCGGAGTATCGACGACACGGGTTTGCGACTGAAGCGGCCAAGGCCACATTGATTTACGCACAGTTGGTTCACGGCCTGACGCACGTCGACGCGATCACGCTGCCCGAAAACAAAAAATCGATCGCGTTGTTACGCCGGCTCAAGTTCGCCTATCAGCAGGACATTCAGCTGCCCGGTGATAGCGACATCGTTCAACGCTACACGGTGGAGCTTTGATCCATCACCGATAGTCGTTCTCGTCGCCAATCGTGTAACCAAATAGTTGTCTGCGCCCTATAAGCTTACAAACTCGTCAATGCATACGGCGAGTTCGGTCCACTTGGGAATACAATGCGATGAACAGACTGGCGGCGTTGATCATGTTTCTGCCCTATCTGGCGGTCTATGTGCTGCTGGGACAGGCGAGTAACACCCCAGAGCGGGATTACAAGACAGCATTGGCCAGACAACTCGAGCGATCGTCGACCGAACGACGACTGCACGCGCCACTCGGCATTCGGCTCACACCGGTGACGTTCTCCCAACAATCGTTTAACACCCGCGAGAGATCGAGCTCTTCCAAAGCTACCGAAAGAGAGCTTCGCCACGCTATCGACCGCATGAACCAGGCGTTTCAGCATCGAGATCGCGACGGTCTGGCGCCTCTGCTGACCCCCGACTACCTGCATATCAATGGTAGCGATGGCACCACACTCGACCGCACGCGCTGGCTGGAACGTATCGATAGCGAGCAGCGCGCGCTGCACGATCAGCAATTGACCATCGACCATTACGGCGTCTCCGGTCTGATCATTCGAATGCATGGCAGCAGTGCGTTCGTGTCAGCGGTCGAAACGTCTTCAGGCACGCGCAACGGTCAGCCGTTCACGCACCATAGTCGCGTCAGCCATCTATGGGTCCTGGCCGATGGGCAGTGGCGTCGTGCCGGATTTCACGACGCATTGCTCGACACGATGTAGGTTGCACTACAAAAAAATATGCAGACGCTTTCGATCCGTGCCGACCGCCCCCATATCGTTACCATGAGCAATGTGAATGCATGCGAGTTACCAGCCGACGCCTTGCTTCGCCGCTATGCGGATGGACAGGCCTACACCGACTGCTATGTAACAGACATCCCAACGAACGTGAGCTTCGCAAGCTTCGTCTCCGCGTTCTACACCACTCGCTTATTCAAACTGGAGCGCTGGTTGCTCGGGGTACTCGCGAAACGCCCGTCCAGCGATGCAGAGGCGGAGGCACTGGCTAATGCCGACGGCGAGCACTTCGCCGCCTGGCACGTCGAGGCGCGGGCAGCATCACAGCTATTGTTGAGTGATTTCTCGGGGCGCACTCGGTCCTGGCTCGCGATCGATCCAACCCATGCCGGAACCAGACTGTTTTTCGGTTCAGCGGTTGTACCCGCGGGCCACGACACCGATGGTCGGGCCCGTATGGGATTCGTATTCCGAGCGTTGTTGGGTTTTCATCGTCTCTACTCCGTCGCACTCCTTAAAGCGGCGCGTCGGCGCGTGATTGCAACAACCATCAAGGATTCGTCGACCACGGATTAGCGACGGCGAATTGTTCTGCGAGATGATCGATCGCCACCCGCACTTTCGCGGGTAACAGGCGCGCACGCGGATACACGGCATAGATGCCTAGCTCAGCTGGCCGCCAATCGGTCAGTACGCGCTGCAACTGACCGCTGTCGAGGTACCGATAGGTCAAGAATTCAGGTTCTAGAATAATCCCTCGGCCAGCGACCGCAGCGGCGACTGTCGCCGGACCGTAGTTGGTACGAAAGTCACCCGATACCTTAACGGTTTCACGTTGATCTCGGCGCTCAAACGTCCAACTCGCACCCTGTGCCAACCATTTGTAAAGCAGGCAATTATGATCGACGAGTGCCGCCGGCGAATCAGGCAAACCATGCTTCGCCACATAGTCCGGCGATGCACAAAGCGTCAGTGAGCAGCGCGCCAGACGCCGGGCAATGAGACTTGAGTCCGGTAGCTCGCCGACGCGAATCGCAAGGTCGAAACCCTCGTCTACCAAATCGACCACACGGTCATTCAAGGTCAGATCAATCGAGATATTTGGATAACGGTATTGCAACGCACACAACAGACCAGTGACAAAACTGCGACCAAACTCGACGGGCGCATTCACCTTCAGGGCACCGCTTGGATCGGACTGCATGCCGGTGGCCTCAGCGAAGGCTTCGTCGGCACGTTGCAACAAATCACGCGCTCGAATATGGAAGCGTTCACCGGCTTCCGTCAGTGTCAGTCGTCGGGTCGTACGCCGCAGTAGCGTGACGCCAAGCGTCTGTTCCAGCGCGGCGACGTGTTTGCTCGCCATCGGACGGGAGAGATCCAACGCTTCGGCCGCATTGGTGAATGAGCCGAGCTCCACGACCTTGTCAAACACACGGATAGCGCGCAAATCATCCATATTGTTTCTTTTTGAGAAATAATCAATTCATAAAATAGCTAATTATCTTTCGATAGGAAACCTCTAGATTATCTCCGGCACTGAAACACACGT
>JBCAZB010000348.1:0-3404 GCA_038533315.1 Pseudomonadota bacterium
GTGTGACGAAAATCTTGCCGTCACCGATTTTTCCGGTGCGCGCGGTGTTCACGATCGCCTCGATGACCTGCTCGGCGACGCTGTCATCCACAGCGAGCTCGATCTTTGCCTTGGGCAGGAAATCGACGACGTATTCGGCGCCGCGATACAGTTCTGTGTGGCCGCGTTGACGACCAAACCCTTTTACTTCAGTGACCGTTATGCCCTGAATGCCAATGTCCGCCACTGCCTGACGGACATCGTCAAGCTTGAATGGCTTTATGATCGCGGTGATCAGCTTCATTGTTGCTCCTTCACTTTAGAAAACGCGTTGCTGCTGTGAACGCATCGTCGTTGCGCGATGGGTTCCAGCAGACAGATTCCGGCTGTGTTCGTCAGGATCCGCGCCCGGCGAGTCTGGGTTCTCATACCTGGCCCTGCGTTCGCAGCTCCCCCAAGGTGAGCGCGGCCTAAAAAGACCGCCCTCATCGACGTCATAGCAGGATACGTGCCAGAACTTAATACACTGAAAAATATAGGGAAAAGCTTGGGGAGCGCATACAATGGTGCAGCGCGGCAGTGCGCCGACAGCATTCGATGCACAAAAATAGTGCAACCGACGGAGTTTCCGAATGTGGCAAACTTCACAACAAAGTCGCGCCGCAACGGCGCCTCCAAAAGGTGACATTAGCGATGAACTACGAAGACACCCTGCGCGGGCTGGCCGCAAGACTGGTCGACGCCGTGCCGCAAAACATGCGCACAGCCGGTGGCGATATCGAACGCAATTTCCGCCAGGTGCTGCGCAATGGCCTTGGCAAGCTCGATCTGGTTTCTCGGGAGGAATTCGACGTGCAGGCAGCCGTGCTGGCGCGTACCCGCGAGAAGCTCGAAGCGCTGGAGCGCGAGCTCGGCGAACTTGAGGACCGCATCAACGACGAGTAGCGCTCAGAAGGTCTTCCGTTCGCAATGGATCGGAGGGCCTTATGGGTTATGCCAGAGTTTTCAGTCGCGCTGCTGTTGGGATGGCCGCGCCGCTCGTCACCGTTGAGGTCCACCTGTCCGGTGGGCTGCCTCAGTTTCAGGTTGTCGGTTTGCCGGAGACAGCGGTACGCGAGAGTAGGGAGCGTGTGCGCGGTGCATTGGTCAATAGTCGCTTCGAGTTCCCGGCATCGCGTATTACCGTCAATCTTCGGCCAGCCGATTTACCAAAGCATGGCGGTCGGTTCGATCTGGCGATCGCGGTAGGCATTCTGGCGGCGTCCGGTCAAATCCGCGATACGGGTCTCGCCACATTTGAGTGTCTGGGCGAGCTCACACTAGCGGGGCAGCTCGCTCCAGTGTCGGGCGTCCTGCCCGCATGTCTACAGATTCGCGCGCAGCGGCGCGCATTGTTGGTGTCACCCGCGAATGCAGCAGAGGCAGCGCTTGTCGATGGCCTCGTCGTCTATTGCGCCGATTCACTTGGCGATGTCGCGTCTATCGCCAACGGCGAACTGGATGGGATGGCGTTACCGCCACCATTAGTACCGTCGCAGTCGGACACGGCAGTGCTCGATATGGCAGATGTTCGAGGACAGGATAGCGCGAAGCGCGCTTTGGTGATCGCAGCTGCCGGTGCGCATAATCTCGTGCTGGTCGGGCCGCCGGGCGCTGGCAAAAGCATGCTCGCGTCCAGGTTGCCGGGTCTGTTGCCGCCGATGACGAGCGATGAGGCTCTGGAATGCGCAGCAATCGCCTCGCTGCGCGCCACATCGTTCGATATTGGTGTGATGCACCAGCGTCCATTTCGGAGCCCGCACCACAGCGCTTCGGCCGTAGCTCTGATCGGTGGCGGCAGTCGGCCGCAACCCGGTGAGGTGAGTCGTGCGCATCATGGCGTGTTGTTTCTCGATGAGTTTCCCGAGTTCTCGCGCCACGTACTCGAGATGTTGCGTGAGCCGCTCGAGAACGGCGAAGTTCATATCGCGCGCGCCGCGTTTAGCGTCACCTATCCCGCACAGTTTCAATTGGTGGCTGCGATGAACCCATGCCCGTGCGGTTTCGCGGGTGATCCGCAACAGCAGTGCCGCTGCTCGTCGGATCAGTTGCTGCGTTATCGTCGTCGTTTATCGGGGCCGCTGCTCGATCGTCTCGATTTGTGCGTTACCGTTGAGCGACTATCGTTCGCCGCGCTCACAGATATGCCCGCAACCACCTGTACAGCCGCGCTGGCTGGGGTTGTGGCGGCCGCGCGGGGGAGAGCTATCGAGCGTCAGGGTTTCGCCAACGCCAGGATTCCTGCAACCGACTTGCCAGGTGCTATCCACTGCGGGGACGAGGCTTTGGCCTTGCTTGGTGAGTCCGCACAACATTGGCATCTGTCAGCGCGCAGCTGTCATCGCATTCTGCGTGTGGCACGTACCATTGCCGACTTGGCGGAGAGCAAGATGATCGCTGCGACACACATGGCAGAATCGCTGGCGTTGCGACAAGGCCTGGCGGAGCCGGGACGATCTGTTGCTTGAACAAATCATACGAGGGAAGTCATCGTCGAACGTTGCCCTAACTATCGACCGTTATCGACAAGTGAGAACGTTATCTCAGCTTAAGCGATCTGCCGAGGGCTCCGCGGGAGCGCGATAGAATTTTTGCAGATACCAGGTCACCAAACCGGGCGCGACGATGGCCTGCAGTGTGAAGAACAGCAGCGTTATCCATTCGCTCGAATAGGTGCCTTCGCCTTGCTGGATCAGCCATTGTTCGCCGATAGGACCGGATGAGAAAACAATGGCGGTCACCAGGTTCCATCCCAAATGAAGCCCCGTCGGTGCGTAGAGAGAGCGCGTCTTCGCGTACGCGTACGCGAACATCCAGCCGCCGGCTCCTGTCACCAGAAAAATGTAGATCATCAGGATCAAACGAGAGCCAAACAGTTCGTAACTGAACCAGTGGTACACGCCGAAAGCCACGGAGCTGATCAGGCAGGCCTTTACCACGCCCAAGTAGCGGATCAGCAGATAGAGCAGCGCACCGCGAAAAAGAAATTCTTCGAACAGCACCGCCGACAACACCCAAAACGAGCCGCCGATGAGCTGACCCAGGTGATAGTCGGGATTAACCTCGTAAGACACATCTTTGAAATGCGCCTGCCATAAGAAACTGATGATCCCGACAATCGCCATGAAGCACAGGCCGACGAGAAACTCGCTGATGCGTCGTTTGGTAGGAACCACACCGAGAGCATCTAACGGTTCGCGCACTGTCAGGCGGAGCACCAGCCACGAGAACAAGATCGCAACCAACGTGCCTGCCATTATCGTGCCGACCCTTTCGACAGGTATGTCGCATCGATATTAGGGCTGGGGCAAGCATCCATGGGCATCGTATTTCTCGTTTCTATTAGGGAACCCTGATCCCGGCTGTTGACTGGTGACGCGTTCGGT
>JBCAZB010000349.1:0-3398 GCA_038533315.1 Pseudomonadota bacterium
CGATCGGGCAACTGGTCGCCGCAGAGCTTGTGTTGTCCGCGGTTTTTTATGGCTTGTCGCAACTCGGCACGTATATGGCGTATTTCTACGATCTGTGTGCCGCTGTCGAGGAGCTCAGCTTTTTCTACGACATCGAGCAGGAAAACCCGGCGGGCGATGACGAGCACGTCAAAGGCTCCGAGATCGTCCTCGCGAACGCACGCGGCAGCGCCCGCGGTATTGAGGCGCGCTTCTCGTTCGAGTTACCGCCTGAGTCCACCGTCTATGCCCGGGCGCCCAGCCACGCCGTGCAGCGGTTGTTTGCCCACTTTCTAAAGCGACACGCTGTGCCGAGCTCTGGCTACATTACCGTTGGTGGCACCGATATTAACGGTATGCAGGCGCACGCATTGCGTCACGAAGTGATGGTGCTCGACCGTCCGAACGCGCACGAGATGTCGATCCGCAAGTTTCTGCAATTGAGCGGTGACGATGTTGGTTCCAAGGAAATTCTTGAAGCGATCGAATTGGTCGGGTTGGAGCCAGTGATAGCGCAACTCGACAACGGTCTGGATAGCAGAACAGCGCCCTCTGGTTGGCCGTTGTCCCCGGGGGAGATCATGCAACTGAAGCTGGCCTCGGCTGTGATTGCCAAACCGCGTTTGCTGCTGCTCAGCCAGATGTGCGACATCCTGCCAGACGCTGTGCTGCAGCGTGCGTTGGCGGCGATGCGCGATTGTCATCAGACGACAGTCATCTACTTCTCGAACCGGCAACCAACCGATCAGTTCACGCACTACCTGTACATGGGTCGTAGTCTGCAAAAAGTATTCACGGATGCGGATGCGTTCGAAAGACACTACGAGCAGCGCGCTGCTGCGCGTGGTTTGTTGCTCGACGGTAGCAAAACAGGAGCGAGCAATGCCTGATATCAGTCGTCATCAAGACTCGTTCAAGACCCTAGGCGAAATCGGCGTCCCGCGCGTCGCACGAAGCGTCGCGCGCATGCTGGTGTTCAGCGTGATCGCAGTCGCGCTGTTTCTGGCTTTTGTGCCGTGGGTGCAGACGACATCAGGCATGGGTCGGGTCACAGCGCTGAATCCTAACGACCGATTGCAAGAGATTAACGCGTTGGTCTCGGGCCGGATCGAGGAGTGGTATGTGCAGGATGGCATGTATGTGGCGATTGGGGATCCGATCGTAAAAATCGTCGACAACGACCCACAGTTGCTGGAACGTTTGAACGCCGAGCGTGCGCAAGTTGATGCGAAGCTGGAAGCGGCAAGACAAAACCTGAGAACGGCGGAGATCGATAAAAAGCGAATGCAGGAGCTGTTCGAGCAGGGTCTAGAGTCACAGCGCAGTGCAGAGCAGGCCCGCATTCGTGTGGAGAATATGCGCGCGTCAGTAGCGGAAGCAGCAGCGGAGCTCAACCGCGTAGAGATCAATATCTCGCGTTTGTCGGTGCAGACGGTTCGCGCGCCGCGGAATGGTGTGATTTTGTCTGTGAATGGCGGTGACGCGGCGACTTTTGTCAGTGCCGGAGAGCCGTTGGCGACGTTTGTGCCAGATGACGTAGAGCATGCCATCGAGTTGTTCATCAGCGGGCGGGACGTCGTTCTGGTGCAGCAGGGTGACCGCGTGCGCCTGCAATTTGAAGGATGGCCCGCCGTCCAGTTTAGCGGTTGGCCATCGAAAGCCGTTGGCACTTTCGGCGGCATCGTACAAGCCGTCGATGCCTCGGCGCAGCCCAGCGGGTTATTTCGTGTTCTGGTGGTCGAAGACCCGGCGGACCGTAATCCGTGGCCGCAGGGAAACTACGTTCGTTTTGGCGCCAAAGCGCAGGGCTGGATTCTCCTGGAAGAGGTCACCGTCGGTTACGAAATCTGGCGACAGCTCAACAACTTCCCACCCGATTTCCCAGGAGGTCAGGTGCAGTGAGGATTGCTGTCGCCATCGTCGCAGGACTTCTGAACTGCGCTGTTTTTGCACAAGGGGCCGACAGCGAGCAGCCTAGCGTGCCGCCGCTGACGTTGCAGGAAGTGCTCGTATCGTCAGCGAATTTCTTTCCAGCCATTCTCGAGGCTGAACTGAATCGCGCCGTGGTCGCTGGCGAGCAACAAATCGCATTGGGCAAATTCGACGTGTTGTTTGACGCGGATAGTTACAACAGAGCGAGTGGCTTCTACGATGGCCAGGTGCTGACGTCGAAAGTGACCCAGCCGCTACGACCGTTGGGCGCCAAGCTATTCGGGCAATATCAAATCTCGGACGGCGACTTCCCGATCTACGAGGACGGTTTCTTCACCAATCGCGGCGGTCAGGCCAAAGTCGGTGTCGTGATGTCACTGCTGCGGGATCGTGACATCGACGAACGACGGTTTGCTGAGCAAGATGCGCGGCTCGCATTGCAACAAGCGGATCTGGATGTCTTGCTCACCCGTATCGGCGTACAGCGCAAAGCGGCGATGGCGTACTGGAAATGGGTCGCCTACGGCCAACATTTGCAGGTTTACAGAGACTTGCTCACCATCGCCGAGGACCGCGATGCCGGACTGATCAAGCAGGTCGCGTCGGGCGCCAGGGCACGAATTTTCTTGACTGAGAACCAACAGAATATCGTGCGTCGTCGTACTTTCGTTGCCGCCGCCGAGCGAGACTTCTTGCGCGCCGCCAACGACCTGGCTTTTTATCTACGGGATGATCAAGGCAGCCCGTTGCAGCCACCGCTCAATCGGCTACCGTTGGGCGTAGAACCTGTATCGGATGGCGTTGCGCTGACAGCTAAAGCGCTCGATTCGATGTCGGCGATGATCGAGCAGCAGCCCGAGGTTCGCCGGCTGCGTACGACGATCCGACGCGCTGCCAATACGATCGCGTTGCGGGAGAATGCGCTGAAGCCGCAGCTCGACCTTACAGTTGAACTCGCAGAAGGTTTGGGTGGTGTCGGGGAAGGCGGTGTGTCACGCGACAGTACCGATACGATGATCGGTCTAAACTTTTCTGTGCCGGTGCAACGTAACGCCGCCAAGGCGAAGCTCCAGCAGGCCCGTGACAAGCTCGACGCGCTGAAGGTTAAGGAACGGCAACTACAGGAAAAACTCGCGTTGCAGCTCAATGCGATCGTACTAACGCTGCGCTATGCCGAGCAGCTCGCCGTGTTATCGGTTCAGGAGGTAGAGCAGTCGAGTATCCTGGAGCAAGCGGAGCTGACACGATTCCGCAGTGGCGCGAGCGATTTTTTCGTCGTTAACATTCGCGAACGCGCTGTCGCCAATGCACGTATCAAAGCGATCTCCGCCGCGCTCGACACGCGCCTGGCTCAGGTCGACTTTGACACTGCAACATTAAATCTCCGGTCGCTCGGTATCGCCGAATAGCGAGTACGCCGTCGTCTCTCGCTGAGACTGTCTCAGCGA
>JBCAZB010000350.1:0-3381 GCA_038533315.1 Pseudomonadota bacterium
CTTCTCCGGTGGGTTTATACGCGCGCGCTGTCGCGAGCCGATACAGCAGCATGCCAACGCCGCAACTCGGCGCAGGATTCAGGAATCGGCAGTTTGATCCAGGCACTCATATCGATCGTGATCAGCGCGGTGATATCCGCCATACTGAAGCGATCGCCTGCGATGAACTCACGGCCCTTGAGATGCTGGTTCAGCATTGCCATAAATTGCTCGGTCCGCGCTCGCCCGCGCGGAACCAGCTCAGGAATCTGATCATAGCCCTGTGGTCCGGTGACGGCGCGCCCTTTGAACCCTTTGGCGTGGTTACGAAACGACTCGGCGACAGCGGCAAGGCCCTGCTGTTCGATGCGCGCGTTCCACATGAACACGTCGGCACGGGACGCTGCGTCATGTCCAATCAAGGGCGGCTCGGGAAACGTATCTTCGAGATAACTGCAAATCGCAATGGTCTCACTCAGTACGGTGCCGTCGTCCAGCTCCAGCGCCGGGACTGTGCAATCAGGATTTTTGGCCTTGAATTCGTCGGTCAGGTGTTCGCCACTGCGAAGATCGACCTGCCGGACCGGGATATCGACGGCCTTCTCCGCGATAAATATCCGCACACGCCGAGGACTCGGCGCCGGTTGGCAATCGTAAAACAGCATTGGTAACCCCCACCACGCATAACTAAAGAGCGCATCAAGGATAGACCGATGTTCAGGCCGACGCTAGCAGCTGACACAGTTTTTGACGCGACGGACGCGGGCCACTTGTAACGTGCTGGGCCTCATTTGCTCCGGCGGCTCACGGCACCCAGGCGTAACCCACTTTCATGAAGAAACTGCGGTCGGTTTGTGTCAGCGAGGCAAAGTCATCGTCTTCCACGCGGTTATCACCGTAACCGAGAAAAAACACGGTCTGCGGATTAATCTTGTAGGAGAACAACAGCTGCGAGGATACGGAGCGCGAGGCGGGCTCCACCGGATCGATATACTTCGCGACATTGCGTTCAATGTCTCGGTGAGTCAGCACGAGCCGCAAGAACGCTCTTGCGTTGAACTGATATTGCGTACGGAAGTCAGTGAGGTTAACGGTGAATACATCATCACCTTCGTGACTCAAACGTTCCCAAGTATGACGCAGACGAATCGACCACGCATCGCCGAATCGCCGATTGATCCGCGGACTAACACGCGTCGACTTACCGAGCCGAGCGTTATCAAAGTCAATTTGGTCGCCGGTCCGCGCGAACAAACCGAGAAATGTTGCACCACTCGGATTCATCTCAGCATACGTGTAGACGAGCGTCTCATCGTAGAGCTCACCATCGAACGCGCGCGTTCGATCGGCTGCCCCAAACTCGATGTAAGAGCGCAGCGCCGCCTCTATCGACACCTCCATCTCAAGCTCCCGCTCAAGAAATTGGCCATCCCGCGTTCGTGTGATATCCCAATCGCCACCGATATCGATCTGGTTCCACCATTTTCCAGGCTCTGGGTAAAACGTGCGATATAGCCCCGCGATCGTGCGGTCGTAGTCCACCTGTGGCACAAAGCCCAAGTCCGCCCGAAATCCTTCATCGAACCGCTGCTGTATCGCAAAGAAACTCCAGTCGCGGGTGTTTCGCGAGGCGCGCACGCGATACGCAAGGCCGGATGCCTCATCATCTTCCAGGCCAAAATCTTGTACCGCCGCGTCGGGGTATCGTGTGCTGGTGTCTAGCACCTGAAACTCGATTTCGTTGTAATCGTTGAATAGAAAGCGTCCATCGAAGCCGACCACGGTGTTGCGATAATCGTTGCCTCGGCGAGACGTCACGAGCGCACCCAGTCGGCTGTTCTCGCCAACATCGTAGGCATAGCGGCCTACCGCGATGTCACTGGCCTGATCCAATGACGTGAGATCACTGCCTTGATTGCCTGGCAACAACAAGTTGGTCAACGTGTCGTTGGCGGTGAAAAGCCCAAAGGTGTGACCGTTCGCTTTGCCGGTGATTTTGACGCCATAATCCGGATCGGCAACGTTGCGCGTGAACACCGCGTTAATCGGAGATGCGAAGAAATCCGCGCCTTCCAGAAAGAAGGGGCGACGCTCCGGAAAGAACAATGCGAATTGCTGGTTGATCTGCAATTGTGCGACATCCGCCTCGACCTGCGAGAAGTCGGGGTTCAGCGTGGCGGTGAGTTGCACATCGGGCGTAATGCCCCATGTGATATCGAGCGCCGGCTCGAATGCTTCATCACCGGCTTGCAACGGTGCATCAGTTCCGGTGGCATCACCGATCGAGTCGTTACGCACCGCCGTCATCGACGGCGCGATCACAAGATTACGGCCCGCTGATGCATTGCGAAACCCAACCAGCTTGTCGAGTTGACACAGGTAGCACGGTACATCGCGGTCCAGGATATTGTTCGATAAGCGCAGCCGGTTTTCACGCGGACGAAATCGCAACAGATCAACGCCAAACGTCTTCTCGGCGTCCCCCGCAGGAAACTGCAGGACCCGGAACGGAATCTCGATCTCAACGATGAAGCCGTCTTCGTTGATGCTGCCTGCGGACCCCCAAATGGAATTCCAGGAGTCATCCTCATTGCCGTTGATGTCGTCGAGCGTCAGGTCCATCTGGATACCAAGTGGATTGACAAAGAACTCGAACGCCCGGCGTTCATCGTTGAAGGTATCGAGCGCAATGCCGACGAAATCGTCGTTGAAGGCGGCATCTCGATCGCTGAGATAGGCGACGATTTTTTCAGGCTCCGGATCCAGCGCCCGAAACCCTACCAGCAGCGCATCCCCGTTGTCAGCAAGGTAAACCTCGGTGCGGACAGGCGCCGGCGTGTTTTCCGCCGGCCGCGTCTCATAATCGAGCGTAACCATCACAGCATCCGCCCAGAACGCCTCGTCCAGCTTCCCGTCCAGCACAATGCTCGCGGTCACTTCTGGTACCTGGATTTCCGCTGCCAACGAACTAGCCAGCAAGAAAGACCATAGCAACGACAATCCCGAATACTGAAGCCTGCGCCAATGCATACCCATCAACCGTTATCCACTGTGTTTGTAGAGAGACGCGGTAGCGTCGAGATTGTTACTAACTTTGATGGATAGCGGGCTCAAAAGGTTTACTGCATGACAACAATCCGGGTGACAAATTCGCCCTGCAGGCTCTGAAAACGATCGCCAATATTGCTATTCTGAAGCTCAGAACTAACAGAAAACGGAATCGATGGGCACGCTTACTGCAAAACTCACTAACGGTGAAACAGTCACTTATCGCGACAAAAAACGTTGGCTATGGTTGCAGTCGGTGTTCTATCCGTTGTTTCCGCTGCTCGCGGTGATCCCGCACGCGCTAACCGGGAACGAGCTTTGGCTGGCGCTACCGTTTTTCTACGGATACGTATT
>JBCAZB010000351.1:0-3338 GCA_038533315.1 Pseudomonadota bacterium
ACCTGGGATGAAGATGATCCCTACGACGACCGCGACGGTGGGGCTCCACCACCACAGTTGACCTACCGAGACGCCGCAGCCCTGATGACATCCGACATACCAACACATCAGGCGACGATGCTGCATCGCGGCTTCGTCATGAAAAAAGACCTCCAGGCACAGACCGAGCATGCGTCAGCGCGTGCAACCTATGGCGATTTTTTTCCAATGTTTGATGTGCCGTTTCAGTTCGGAAGTGGATGGGACCGCAAAGCGGATCGCGATGCCGCACGAGTCGTCGTACTGTCGGCGGAAACGAATAACCGGCTATTTGGTGGCGAGAACTCCGTAGGTGAGACGATTATTCTGGACGGAGAGACCTATGACATCGTTGGCGTGCTGGACCAATGGCGCCCATCGCCGGTGTTCTACGACTTGAACGTCGGTGCGTTTGGCGATACCGAGAATGTGTTTATACCTTTCACGGTGCCAATCTCGCTGGAGTACGGGGCGCATGGCAACACCAACTGCTGGAAGCCAGAGGTCATCGATTCCTATCAGGACTTTTTGCAGAGCGAATGCGTCTGGGTGCAGCACTGGGTACAACTCGACAACGCGGAGCAAAAAGCACGATTTCAATCTTTCATGGACGGCTACGCGCTGGAACAACGGGAACTTGGTCGTTTTCAGAGACCATTGGATAATCGTCTGAACGATGTCATGAGCTGGATGGAGTACCGCGAAGTGGTCAGCGACGATAATCGACTGCTGCTGGTGCTGAGCTTTATGTTCCTGCTGATTTGTCTGTTGAATACCGTTGGGTTGATGTTAGCCAAGTTCATTAATCGCGCGCCGCTCGTTGGGGTGCGTCGCGCGCTGGGCGCGAGTCGCTTGGATGTTATTCAACAGCACGGCGTTGAAGTCATGTTGATTGGTGCGATCGGTGGATTCGCTGGCCTAGGGCTTGCGTATCTCGGCCTGCTGGCTGTCAGGAGTTGGTATCGCAATTATGAGTATCTGGCCCAACTGGATCCGGTCATGGTGCTGACAGCGATCGCACTCGCGGTCGGCTCTGCACTGATCGCGGGGCTTTACCCGACCTGGCGTATAAGCCGCATACAGCCGGCTGTGCATTTGAAAGCGCAATAAGGAGCTCAGCGTGGAAATTCGACCAATACTCAGTACGCTCTTACGCAACCGTGTCGGGGCCACACTCATCGCATTGCAAATAGCATTGACGATGGCCGTGATCATCAATTCTGTATTTATCATCCTGGATCGCGCAGAGACCATGCGTAAGCCGATTGGCATTGCTCCGGAGCATCTCGTCACCGTCAGCGTTGCAGATGTGGCCGACGATGCGGATCTGGCGTCCGTTGTCAGTCAGGATAAGCTGCGTCTCGCGGAGCTTGATGGCGTGATCGGCGCGACTAAAATGAGCACGATGCCGCTCAGCAATAGCGGCAGTAACTCCAGCTATCGCAATGGGCCAGACGAGAACGACGCGACCTATACTTCGATTGCTTACTATCAGGCCGGTTTCGATGCGATTGACGTTCTCGGGCTCAGCCTAACTCGCGGACGGTGGTTTACCGCAGATGAAATTCGTTACGATCCGCCGGATGGAGAAACGCCGAAGGTCGCTGTGATTTCCGATGCCGCTGCCAACGCGTTATATGGTGATGAGGATCCCATCGGACAGTATTTTTATACCGGCACTAATGATGCCATCGAAGTCATCGGAACCATCGAGATGATGTCACGCCCGTGGTACAACTGGGGTGATTTCTATGTCACGATGCTGGTGCCTGTCGTGCAAAGACACAACCAATGGGTGGTACGTGTTGATCCGGCACGTCGGGAGTCTTTACTGGAGCCCATCGCAGATTCGCTGCGCGAAGCCAGTCTTGACCGCTTGGTGGGAACGCCAAGAGCCTATGATGAAATTATCGCGCGAACCTACCAGCGCGACGTTGCGATGAATCGTATGTTGACCGTAGTAATGATGCTGGTGGTTGCGATCACCGCGCTCGGTATCGTCGGTCTCGCCAGCTTCAGTGTCATGCAGCGTCGCCGGCAGGTAGGCACGCGTCGCGCTATTGGCGCACGCCGATTTCATATTCTGCGATACTTCCTCGTCGAGAATTGGTTGATCACTACGGGCGGCATCGTGCTTGGACTGGCGTTATCGTTTGGTATCAATCACCTGCTGGTCACGGAATATGAGATGCCGAAACTCGACCCTGTGTATTTGCCATCCGTTGTACTCGGGTTATGGGTATTGGGTTTACTGGCAGCGCTGGGTCCGGCACGCAATGCCATGGGGGTTGACCCGGCGATTGCGACGAGGAACATCTAGTCGATGAAAAAACCCATTGCTTTGATCATCGATGACAACGATGGCGTGCGCGAGGCTCTGTCGATGCTGCTATCGCTGCACGATATCGACGCGATCGAGGCATCCGCGCCCGAGGAAGGTATCGCGGCGCTACGGGAAACCGAGATCGATATCGTCATACAGGATATGAATTTCGCCGAGGAAAAAACGTCTGGTGCCGAGGGGATTCAGTTGTTTAACGCGATCCGCAATGATTGGCCCGACGTACCGATTATTCTTCTAACGGCGTGGACCAGCCTGGAGACGGCGGTCGAACTCGTCAAAGCGGGCGCCGCCGATTATCTCGGGAAACCGTGGGACGATCATCGGCTCATCACGACGACTAATAACTTACTCGCACTTCAGACGGAGCGCCGCGCGCGCCAGCAAATCCAGGAGGAACGAGCGGCTTCGCGAGCTGCGTTAGCCGATCGCTACGATCTCTGTGGAACTGTCTACCAAAGTGAGCCGATGCACGAGGTTGTGAGTCTGGCGTGTCGCGTTGCTCGATCTGACGTGCCCGTTTTGATTACGGGTCCCAACGGTGCTGGTAAAGAAAAACTGGCAGAAATCGTTCAAACCAATTCAGCGGTAGCAGACGGACCGTTCGTACGCGTCAATGTCGGTGGCTTGCCGTCAGAATTGCTTGAGGCAGAGCTGTTCGGTGCGGAAGCGGGCGCCTACACAGGCTTGAACAAGCGCCGCCTCGGTCGGTTTGAAATGGCCAATGGTGGCACGTTGTTTCTTGACGAGATTGGTAATCTCTCCGCCGACGGGCAGAGCCGCTTGTTGCGCGTGCTACAGAGCGGTGAGTACGAAAGACTCGGTAGCTCTGTGACTCGACAGACGCAGGTGCGGGTAATCAGCGCGACAAACGCCGATTTGCCGGCGATGATCGAACAGGGCCTGTTTCGGGAAGATCTGTTCTACCGTTTGAACGTCATTGAACTGCAATTGCCTGCTTTGTCAGATCGGCCCGGCG
>JBCAZB010000352.1:0-3337 GCA_038533315.1 Pseudomonadota bacterium
CTGCGCATGACGTCGGCGAGGTGTTTGCGATCGCGTACCTCGATGCGGAACGACAGCACGGAGTGGTCGAGATCTCGTGAGTGCACGTCCACCTGGTCGATGTTGGAGCCGACATCGGCAATTGTCGCTGCGACCTCGGCGAGTACACCCATACGGTTGACAGCCTCGACGGTGAGTTGCACGTAGAAATGCTCATCCAGCGCCGGCATCCAGTCCACTTCGATCCATTTGTCCGCATGCTTACGGAAGCTCGCCAAATTGCCACACTGTGTCCTGTGAATGACGATGCCCCGACCGGAGCTCAGATAGCCCATGATCGGATCGCCCGGAATCGGTGAACAGCAACGTCCGTAGGTCACGATCATGCCTTCGGTGCCAGCGATCGTCAGTGGTTGATCCCGGCGTTCGTTCGCGTCGGCATCTTGCTTGGCTGCCAGATGCCTGGCTGCTAATGGTGCAAGCCGCTCGCCGAGACCGAGCTGTTCGAACAACTCAGCCTCATTGTTCAGTCCGAACTGTTCCAACAGCGAGGCCATTCTCTTGCGCGGAACTTTACGTAGCGTGAGGTCGAATTCGTTCAGTGCCTGATTGAGCATCCGCTTGCCAAGGTCACGCGCTTCGTCGATCCGCAGGTTGCGCAGGTATTGCCGTATCGCTGTGCGCGCCTTTGCTGTCACAACGGTATTCACCCATGCTGGATTTGGCTTGGCGCCTTTGGCTGTGATGATCTCGACGCTCTGGCCATTGGTTAGCTGCGTGCGCAGCGGCACCAGTTTGCGATCGACCTTGGCTGCGACACAGCGATTCCCGACGTCGGTATGCACGGCGTAGGCAAAGTCCACGGGTGTCGCCCCACGCGGCAGCCGCAGAATATCGCCGACCGGTGTAAACACATACACCTTGTCCGGAAACAGATCGACCTTGACGTTTTCCATGAACTCCTCGGAGCTCTCCGTCTGGTCCATCTCCATTAGTCGACCAAGCCACTCGCGTGCGCGAAGTTGGGACGAGTTGGCCTGCTGCTCTGATGCTTTGTACTGCCAGTGCGATGCGATGCCGTCCTCTGCGAGCATATCCATCGCCGATGTGCGGATCTGTACTTCCAGTGGCAAGCCGCGCGGGCCAAAACATGTGGTGTGCAACGATTGATAGCCGTTGATGCGTGGGATCGCGATGTAGTCCTTGAACCGGCCCGGCATCGGCTTGAACATCTTGTGCACAATGCCAAGGGTGCGGTAGCAGGTGTCGACCGATTCGACGACGATACGGAACCCGTAAACATCCACAATCTCGGCGAGCGATGTGCCCTTGCGCTGCATCTTTTGATAAATGCTATAGAGGTTCTTGCGACGCCCCAGCACTTCGCCCTGAACATTGTGCGCATGCAGGCCAGCGCCGAGGGTCTCTGTGAGCTGCTGCACCACTTGCCGCTGGTTGCCGGCAGCCTTGCGGATTGCCTTCAGCAACACCTGGTAGCGATAGGGGTGCAGGTGACGGAAGCCCAGCTCTTCCAGCTCGGTCTTGATGACGTTGATGCCGAGCCGGTTGGCGATCGGCGCATAGATCTCAAGCGTTTCCCGCGCGATACGGCGCTGTTTTTCTACCGGCATCGATTCCAGCGTGCGCATGTTATGCAGACGGTCAGCCAGCTTGACGAGAATGACGCGGATATCTTCGATCATCGCGAGCAGCATCTTGCGGAAGCTGCTGGCCTGCGCTTCGGCGCGACTCTTGAATTGCACTTGATCGAGTTTGGTGACGCCGTCTACAAGCGTGCGCACCGCCTTACCGAACTTTTCTTCGAGCACATCGGCAGCGGCGTCGGTATCTTCAATGACATCGTGCAGGATCGCTGCTGCTATGGTCTCGTGATCCATGCGCATATCCGCGAGGATCGTTGCCACCGCCACCGGGTGGCTGATGTACGGCTGGCCAGATTTACGTTTCTGCCCATGATGGGCGGCCGCGCCGAACTCGTACGCCAGCATGACCTCCTGAACTTGTTCAGGCGGCATGTACGCACGGAGTGCATCGAGGAGTTTCGGCAGGCCGGTGGCCCAGCGGCTATTGGGGATGCGCGACAGCAGGCTGGTCGCGACATCAAGACCGCGCTCGCCTACCGTGGACACGTGATGTTCCTGCGGGGCTGGGCGGTCCCGATCGTCATTGGTAGCAGCGCTTAGTCACCAAGCCCCAGAGCGCGCAGCGGCATGATGTCTTCATGCGCGGGTTCCGGTCGGATGAATTCTTCGGGCGGTACATCCGGCTCATCGAGAATGGCAGCGGTGACGTTGCCCTCGGCGATCTCGCGCAGCGCAACGACGGTGGGTTTGTCGTTTTCCCACTCGAGCGTCGCATCGGCGCCATTGGCGAGCCGGCGGGCGCGCTTGGCGGCAATCAGGACGAGATCAAAAATGTTATCGACTTTTTCCAGACAGTCTTCAACGGTAATACGAGCCATTTGGGGGTCTCATTAGTACTTTAATTAGAGCGACCTATCAGTTTAGTGCATTCAATATCGCTTTGGCTACCGTTTTTTAGAGGGTGCTTCTGCGCTGCCGCCGACTTCAGCCAGCCAGGATGCGCTCCATGATCGCCGCGGTACGGCGCGTTCCGACGCGGTTGCGGCGTAATTTGCCCAACGCTATGCCTGCCAACTCATCCAGCGCCACATCGAGCTGGTCATTGACGACGATGTAATCGAACTCCTGCCAGTGTGACAGATCGTCCAGTGAGTCACGCAGTCGTCTGTCGATCACTGCTGCGGAGTCCGTACCGCGGGCATTGAGTCGCTGCGATAACGCCGCCACCGAAGGCGGCACTATAAAGACGGACCGACAACCCGGCATCGCGGCGCGTACTTGCCGTGCCCCCTGCCAGTCGATTTCGACAATCACATGACTCCCGGCGCCAAGCTGCTGCTGAACTTGCGCCTTGCCGGTGGCGTAGTAATTGTCGAACACCTGTGCATGTTCGAGAAACGCGCCGTCGTCGCGGAGGGTTTCGAACTGCGCTTTGCTGACAAAGTGGTAGTCCTTGCCGTCCACCTCGTTTGGGCGCTGTGGTCGCGTCGTATACGACACCGAGAATTCGAACTCAGGATGGCGTTCGATCAGCCCCCGTACGAGCGTGGTTTTGCCCGCCCCGGACGGCGCGGAGATAACAATCAGGCGTCCTGTCCGTTTACTCAATGTTCTGTACCTGCTCGCGCATTTGTTCGATCGCCACTTTCATATCGACGGTGGCTTTGGTCGTGACACCGTCCGCCGATTTGGATCCGATGGTATTGGCCTCGCGATTGAATTCCTGCATCAGGAAGTCCAGCTTGCGACCACAG
>JBCAZB010000353.1:0-3324 GCA_038533315.1 Pseudomonadota bacterium
CCCCCGCATTTTGATATAATTCAACAGGCGTTGAAGCGTAATTCAACGCTCGTTGAAACGCAAATCGCCCCGAGCGCTCGAAAAAAGCACCAAGGCGATGCCTGACCACAGCCAGAAGGGAAAAACGCAACCATGCCCAACAGTCCGAAATCACAGGAAACGCGCCAACGCATTCTCGACGCAGCCGAGGCACTGTTTGCGCGCGACGGCTTCGCAAGTGTCACCGTCCGGCAAATCATGAAACAGGCAGGTGCCGACGTGGCGCTCGCTTACTATCACTTCGGCTCGAAACGTGACCTCTTCGATTCCGTGTTGCTGCGCCGCGCCGAAACGATGAACGCAATCCGGCACGCTGCACTCGACGAAGTGGAACGGCGCCACCCTGATGATTCGCCTACTGTCGAGGAGATCATCGCAGCCTTCACCAATCCGTTGCTGGACCTGCTCGAGAGCGATCACGAGCAATGGCGGCACTATTTCGCGCTCGTGGCGCAAGTGAACAACTCCCCCGAATGGGGCGGTGAGTTGATGACCAAGTACTTCGATCCGCTCGTGCGGCGATTCCTGGATGCATTGCGAAAAGCCTTGCCGGACTGTCCGCCGGAGGACCTGTATTGGAGTTACCACTTTCTGTCCGGAGCCCTAACGCTGACTTTTGCCGAGACGGGACGCATCGACAATCTCTCCGACGGCGCCTGCAGCTCACGCGACATGGCCGCCATCGCCGAGCGACTACCGGCATTTATTGCGGCAGGGTTCCAATATCTCGCGAGCAAATGACGGCAAATCTACCCTCCAGTTGCATTTTCAACGAACGTTGAATTAATATTCAACCAGCGTTCAATGAATTTTGGCGTCAATGTGGGCGCCGTTGCCTGGGGGGAAAACCATGAATTCACCGCTTTCTTGCCGGATTGGTCTGGCTGTTTCGGTCGCGCTAGGAACAATCAGCGCGCTGGCACCGTATCCGGCGCAAGCTCAGGCCGACGGTGTCAGGGCCGTTGAAGAGATCGTTGTCACGGCGCGCCGCCGCGAGGAATCTCTGACCGATGTGCCGATTTCGATTACGGCGATCAGCGGCGACGAACTCGAGCGTGTCGGCATCTCCGACCTCGTGGCTGTCGGACAGGCAGCACCGAATGTGACCCTCGAAGTGTCGCGAGGCACCAATACCACCTTGAGTGCATTCATCCGCGGCGTCGGTCAGCAGGATCCTGTCGCAGGGTTTGAAGCGGGCATCGGCATCTACGTCGACGACGTTTACCTGAACCGGCCTCAAGCCGCGGTCCTCGATATCTACGATGTCGAGCGCATCGAAGTTTTGCGTGGACCACAAGGAACGCTTTACGGTCGTAACACGATCGGCGGCGCAATCAAGTATGTGTCTAAACGACTGTCAGACGAACGCGAAGCGCGCATCCGGTTTTCTGCGGGCTCGTTCAATCAGCTCGACGCTATCGTCACCGCGTCGACACCGGTCAGCGACACGCTCCGAATCGGCGGCAGTCTCGCGAAACTCACACGCGACGGCTTCGGTGACAACCTGACGCTGCCCGGCATCGAGAATTACCAGAAAGACATTTTCGGCGCCCGCGCCAGTCTGGAATGGACCCCGAGCGACAACTTGTTTGTACGCGTCGCCGCTGACTACATCAAAGACAATTCGGATCCACGTCAGGGCCATCGTCTGACAGTCGGCAACGTGTCGGGCGCACCGATCCTCGATGACGTTTTTGATACACGCGCCGGCCTCAACAATCCGGAGCAGGAGGTCACCGCAACCGGTCTTGCCGTCACGGCTGAATACACGATCAATGACCAATGGATGCTACGCAATATTCTGGCCTATCGGGAGGATGAGTCTTTCTCGCCGATTGATTTCGATTCGCTGGCGGTTGTCGATCTCGATGTGCCTGTTGTTTACGAGAACGATCAGCTTTCGGAAGAACTACAGCTCTTGTACACCGGCGATCGGTTGAACGGCATGATCGGCTTTTTCTACATGGATGCGAATGCATTCAACGCATTCGATGTGATCCTTGGTCAGACAGGCGACATTCTGAATCTGCCCGGTCTGAACGCGTTCACACTCGGCGATGTGGACACCTCGACATGGGCACTGTTTGCGGATTTCAGCTATGACGTGACGGATCGGTTGAGCGTCTCTCTCGGTGGCCGATACACATCGGACGAGCGCGACTCGCGCGTCCTTCGTCAGACACTGATCGGTGGCACCTCGGATTTCTTCGGCGGTACCGCAGTACCGATCGCAACGACATCGGACTTCCAGGGCAGTGAGACGTTTACCGAGTTCACACCCAGACTGTCGGTCAGCTACGCAGCGACCGACTCGACCAACGTCTACTTCACCTACAGTGAAGGCTTCAAAGGCGGCAGTTTTGATCCACGCGCGTTGTCGACGGGTGCACCGGATATCGACGGCAACGGCACCGTGGACGCGAGCGATGTCTTTGAATTTATGTTGTTCCAACCGGAGACCGTCGACTCTTTCGAAGTCGGGCTGAAAGGCAGTTGGCTGGATAACCGGCTGAGCGCGAACATCGCACTGTTCCGCGCACAGTATGATGACGTGCAAATACCGGGCTCTGTGGGCCTGGATACCGATGGCGATGGACTCGACGATTCTTTCGTTGGCGTCACGTCCAACGCTGCGGATGCGGACATCACCGGCGCCGAGCTGGAGAGCACGCTGTTTGTGACGGACCACTTAAGCTTCAATGCATCCGTCGGATACATGCAAGCCGTGTTCAACGAGTTTATCGATGCCTTCGGTGCAGACGTCTCGTCGGAGCGCGTGTTTCAGAACACACCGGATTGGACGGCGCAAGGTCGGATCAACTATCAGAGAGATCTACCGCTGTTCGGTATGCAAGGCGATATCAGTCTCAGTGCCGCTGTTAGTCACCGAAGCACGGCGAGCCAATTTGAGACGCCGAACGCTTTCCTCGACCAACCCAGCTTCAACATCTGGGATGCGAGTGCGGTCTGGAACTCGGAGGATGGCCACTGGACACTTGGACTGCACGGCAAGAACCTTGCGGATGAAGAGTACAAGGTGGCCGGCTATTTCTTCCCGACGCTGGGCATTGAAGGCAGCATCACTGCCTTCTACGGAAATCCGCGCGTGTTCACCGCGACCGTGGATTACCGCTTCTAGCGCGTAACGTTAAGGCGACAACGTGTTTTGCTGAGAAGGAACCTCGGTCTGGCAGCGCCGGTATCCCCCACCCGGCGCTGCTTTTTTTTGGTCGTAAATCGCGAAGGGCACAACGCGGGTCGCGCGCGCATGGTGTCGCGGTAGGT
>JBCAZB010000354.1:0-3302 GCA_038533315.1 Pseudomonadota bacterium
CCACAAAGTCATGGCCCTGATCAACCGCCCGTCGTACGCCGAGCTGATGGAATCCGGCAGCATCGATGTCGCGATTTCGCCGCAACAAATCACTATCGGTTCGTTGCTCGCCCACGTCCGTCGCGGCGATGTCGTCAAAGTGCACTCGTTGCGACGCGGCGCGGCAGAAGCCATCGAAGCGATCGCACACGGTACCGAAGGCAACAGCAAAGTGGTTGGCAAAACCATCGAGAGTCTCAAGTTGCCACGCGGTGCTTCTATCGCGGCCCTAGTCCGCGACGAACAAGTCATCATAGCGCATCACGATACAACCATCATGGCCGATGACCACGTCATCATCTTCCTGTCTGACCGACGTCGCATCGAAGAGGTTGAGGCGTTGTTCCAGGTTGGCGTTTCTTTCCTCTGACGAGTAGCACCACGCGTGAATTTTTCTGTCGTCCAACGCGTTCTCGGCATTCTGCTGATGATGTTCAGTGTGACGATGTTGCCGCCGATCCTTGTCTCGCACCTGTTCGACGATGGTACTTGGCGGGTGTTCGTGTACTCGTTCGTGTTCATTATCGTGGTTGGCGCTGCGTTGTTCTGGCCAGTCCGGCGTGCCAATCGTGATATGCGATTGCGCGACGGTTTCCTTGTCGTCGCCTCCTTCTGGCTGGTGCTGGGTGCTTTTGGCGCGACGCCATTATTCCTGTCACCCACACCCGCGCTCACGCTGACCGAGGCGGTCTTCGAGTCGATGTCCGGCCTGACCACAACGGGCGCCACGGTGCTGGTCGGGCTCGACAATCTGCCCGAGGCGATCCTGTACTATCGCCAGCAACTCCAGTGGCTGGGTGGCATGGGTATCATCGTTTTGGCGGTCGCCGTATTGCCGATGCTCGGCGTCGGTGGCATGCAGCTCTACCGCGCCGAAACGCCAGGGCCGGTGAAAGACACCAAGCTGACGCCGCGTATCACCGAGACCGCTAAAGCGCTCTGGTATGTCTATCTCGGGTTTACGATTTGCTGTGCGGTGGCGTATTGGCTCGCGGGCATGAGCGTGTTCGATGCCATTTGCCACAGCTTCTCGACCGTCGCGATCGGGGGCTTCTCGACTTACGACTTGAGCATCGGCCACTTCGACAGCAGCGCGATCGATATAGTTTGCATCGTGTTTATGTTTCTCGCCGGCATCAATTTCTCGTTGCATTTTTTCGCCTGGCGCAACAACAGCATTCGGCACTATTTCGAAGACCCGGAATGTCGCGCCTATGCATTGATTCTGTTTGTCTTGACCGTTGTGGTATTCGCCGCCTTGCGCCTCAGCGAGACGTTTTCGTCGGCGGAAAAATCGCTGGTCGATAGCGTTTTTCAGGTCGTGTCCATCGCGACGACTACTGGCTTCACGACCGCGAATTACGCGAGCTGGCCAGGCGCCATCCCGGTGCTGCTGATTCTCGCGAGCTTCATCGGTGGCTGTGCCGGCTCGACCGCCGGTGGCCTGAAAGTGATGCGCGCGATGTTGTTGTATCGACAAGGCGCGCGCGAGATCGCACGTCTGGTGCATCCGAGCGCCGAGATTCCAGTCAAGATTGGCAACAAAGCGGTGTCGCGACGTGTGGTTGAAGCCGTCTGGGGCTTTTTCGCACTCTACATCGTGGTGTTCACGGTAATCCTGCTGGCGTTACTCAGTACTGGCCTTGATCAGGCCAGCGCCTTCGCGGCGACGGCCGCTACACTGAATAACCTCGGCCCGGGGCTCGGCGAAGTCACCAGCGGCTTCATGAACGTGAGCCCGGCCGGTCAGTGGGTATCGGTGATCGCGATGGTGCTCGGTCGTCTTGAGATCTTCACGTTGCTCGTGCTTGTCACGCCGACGTTCTGGCGTCGCTAAATGAGCGACTGGATCGAAGGGCTGAATCGGCGCATTGGCCAGCTAGTTGCCTGGCTGACCCTTGCGATGGTGCTCAATACGCTCGCTGTGCTGATCGGACGAGACGTGTTCGGCTTTGGGCGCATCTGGTTGCAGGAGTTAACCACTTGGATGCACGCGACGGTCTTTCTTGTCGCCGCCGCGTATACCTTGCAAGCGGATCAGCACGTACGAGTCGATGTGTTTTATCGGGGCTTCACCGAACGTCGCAAGGCGCTCGTTGATCTGGTTGGCAATCTGCTACTGCTGACACCGTTCTGCGTCATTCTGATCATCCATTCGTGGGGTTACGTGACCGGTAGCTGGGCAGCGCTGGAAGCGTCACGCCAGGCCGGTGGATTGCCGTATCCCGCGACCCCGTTATTGAAATCCTTCATGCTCGTCATGCCAACGCTACTGCTACTGCAAGCATTGGCGCTATCGATCAAAGCGTGGCGGGTCTTGAGGCGCTAGCGATGGCCTGGATCGCACTCGCACTATTCGCTGTTGTCATCGTTATCTTGATGACGGGTTATCCTGTGGCGTTTGTACTTGCGGGAACATCACTTCTGTTCGCGCTCGGTGGTATCGCAGCCGGCGTATTCGATGCTGCGTTTCTGACCAGCATGCCCAACCGCCTGTTCGGCATCATGAGCAATGAAACCTTGATCGCCGTGCCGTTGTTTGTATTCATGGGAGTCACGCTGGAACGTGCCAAAATCGCAGAGTCGCTACTCACAACCTTGTCGGCGCTGTTCGGCAGAAAAAGCGGCGGCCTCGGTTTGTCCGTCATGTTGGTTGGCATGCTGTTGGCGGCGAGCACCGGCATCGTCGGCGCGACCGTGGTCACGATGGGCTTGTTGTCATTGCCGACCATGTTGCAGCGCGGCTATTCACCCGCCGTGGCCAGTGGTGCGATCTGTGCGTCTGGCACGCTCGGTCAGATCATCCCGCCATCCATCGTATTGGTATTGCTCGGCGACGTGTTGTCCGCCGCATACCAACAGGCGCAATTGCAGCAAGGCATCTTCTCGCCAGATACCGTATCGGTCGGCGATCTGTTCGCCGGCGCATTGTTTCCCGGCCTGTTGCTCGTCGGCCTGTATATGCTGTGGCTGCTGCTGGTCGCCTTCATCAAACCCGACAGCATGCCCGGATTATCCGAGCAGGAAGCCAGCGAGCGCGTCGGTGCGATCGCTGTTATCAAGGTCTTGATCGCGCCGCTGACACTGATCATCGCGGTTCTCGGTTCAATATTGGTCGGCTTCGCAACGCCAACCGAAGCGGCTGGCGTTGGCGCCGGTGGTGCGTTGCTACTCGCAGCCCTGCGCCGCGAACTCGATCGGCAAAAACTACGCGACATTGTCGAATCGACGACACGCGTCACGTGCATGGTATTCATGATTCT
>JBCAZB010000355.1:0-3281 GCA_038533315.1 Pseudomonadota bacterium
ATGAATGCGCTCATCGATAGCAACAACGCTGGCAACAGCGTCAGTAGCGTCATCAGGATCAGGATCTGCAAACTCAAGCTCAGTTGTTGCGGACTCTCGACACCCGCGTCGGGAATCACCAACGGTAACGGTTCTTGTTGGGCGAAAGCGAAACTTGGCAACAACAAAAGTGCGAGCCACGACACAACGTAGAGACCGGTCTTCATGTGGAGTCCTTACCCTGCCCCAATGGCAAGAGTCGCTGCAGACGGCTGGCGAAACTTGCATCGGTGACCGGCGATGTCACTGAACTTGCCAACGGCTCCGCCAACGTATGCAAGTGATTGATGGACTGACTGGTCACGCCGACCAGCACCTGTTCACCCCCGATATCGATCACCAGCAAGCGCTCGCGGTGACCGATCGCTTTGCTCGCCACCACGCGCAATGCACCAGCGTCGCCACCCAGATGCTGCCTGCCACGCGACAGAAGCCACGCACTAACAGCGATAATCGCAAGCACCAAAACAAGATTCAGCACCAACGACACCAAATTCGTGCTGGCAGACGCCGCCGTAGGTATTACCTGTGCCGTGGTCTGTGCCGAAACCGACTTTGTCGCCAGCAACATCCACAGCCCTGCCATGTAACGCTTAATTAGCATCGGCCCTAATTCAGGGTACGAATGCGTTCCGCCGGGCTGACAACGTCGGTCAGGCGAACACCAAACTGGCCGTTCACGACGACGATTTCACCGTGGGCAATCAACGTACCGTTGGCCAATACATCCAAGGGCTCACTGGCGCTACGGTCCAATGCCACAACGGAGCCTTCGGCCATATTGACAAGCTGTCGAATCGTGATGCTAGTGGTGCCAACACGCAAAGCCAGGTCGACGGACACATCGAGGATCAAATCCAGGTTCACGTCCGAATTTTCGCCGGGGTCTTTCGCTTGCTCTGCGTCGAGGTTGTTGGGCGCATACTTTTCCTGCGCTTGCGCGCTATCAGATTCTTGCGGCTGATCGGTTTCACTCATGCGGATCTTCCTTGACTCACAATTATAGGGTTGAGGGTGGCAACCACTCCGACAAACGGAATGCGTTCGATGATTCGTGTGTGCCAAATCGGCCTAATGCGCGACGCTCTCCTTGCACCAACAGTGATGCCAATTCCGGATCGTCGAGCGGCAGCAGCTCGCCAGGCTGCAAACTAACCACGCGGCGTAATGGCAAACGCATTGCGCCGACACGAATTTCCGCGTGCACATGAGTTTTGCTAATGTGGCTCGAAATGCTCTGCTGCCAGTGCGGATCGCCGACGACGTTACGCGCGTTATTCGCGCCCTCGAGCTCATCCGCGATAGAGAAAATTTGCGTCATCGGCAAAATGAAGTGCAGATGGCCTTTTTGCATCCCAGCCTGCACAAGGAAGCGACAGACGATAACCTCGTCTTTCGGCTCGATGTCGACGCCGAGCGTGGGATCATATTCTGTCGTCGTAAAGGCCGGCGTGAGCGCAATCAGTCGTTCCCACGCTGGCGCGATGACTGTCAACAGTTTCTCACTGGCAAGTTCACTGACACGCAGCTCACCCGGAGTGAATTGCTGACGCACTGCGACGTCTGTCTGTTGGTCTGGATTGTCGACGACGAATCCGAAAAACGTATCGACCAGAACTTTCAGCAATGGGTTACTGAAGATAACGACTGAGTGATGCGGCAATGGCGAAAGCGCAATGCACTTTGTGATGACAGGCGCCGCGAGTTTCGTTGTTGCGGTGCCATAACTCGCCGCGAAACTTTCTTCTGCCGTTACGACCACAGGTTGGCGCAGTAGCGCTGACCATGCCGTGGACAGCCGTTTCGCCATTTCCAGACAGATACCCTGTAACAGCGGGAAGCTGCCGTAATTGATGTAAGCGTCCGGACGTATCTCATAACGTCGAACATCCGCCGCTTTGCTACTGTCATCGTCCGCGCCGATTACACCGGCGCTGACGCCCTCCATCAGCGCCTCTTTTTCATCGTCTGAAAGTAGCGGCTCGTCACCATTGACCGGCTCCGCGTCATCTGCCGGATTGTTGCCTTCTTCGGACATTATTGAACGACCAGGTTCGTGAAGTAGACGGCTTCTACACCTTCTTCTCCAGTCTGCTGCTTTAGGATGCTGTTGATTTCGGTTAACGCCTGGGCCAGCATTTCCGTCTTGCCGTCGCGCGTATTCACATCCGCAAGCTTGATTTCGCCATACAGCAGGATCAGGTTATTGCGAATGACAGCATTGTGCGCCTTGATCGCGTCAACGACAGACTGTTGGCGCGTCATCACCTCAAGCGAGATCTGAAGAAAACGGCCCTTACCGCGCTCATCAAGGAAATTGATCAGCAATGGCGGGTGGATGCCTTCGTAGATAGCATCTTCACCGGTGGCGACGGCCTCCTCTTCTGCCGGCTGGGCTGCTGCGACAGGTTCAGGCTTGTTCAGCAACATGGGCACGGCCACACCGGCGCCTGCTGCCACCACCGCGACCAGCGCGACGATGATAATCATCTTCTTGTTGCCTTTCGGCGCGTCCTTTGCGTCTTGGTCCGCCATGCTCACTCCATGCTGCAATTAAATGGTTAGACTTGCAGAGAACTAAGCAAACGCTGTGCCAACTATTTTTCTGTTTATTTATCAGACGCTTATGATCGCTAACCGATGAAGCGACGAAAAATTGACAGCGTTGAATGCAACGTATCGTAGCGTCAGAAATCAGACGTAGGTGTCGATCAAACCGACTGGCTGGGAAGCCACGGCACCGGTTGACTCGCTATCATCGGTGACATCATGCGACGCGATCTGGTTGCTTTCCTCGGACTCAAATGCGGTACTGTTGGACTCGCGTTGCTCGCGCCTCAAATCTCCGACGTCGGCTTGCTGCAGGCTAAGACCCTGTTGCTCCAGCGCTTCTCGAAGACGCGGCAGTGACTGCTCGATGGCGTCACGCGTGATGCTATTGGCAGCCGTAAACTGAATCCGAGCCTGCTGGTCCTCTACCTCAACCGATAGCTCGACCGGACCGAGATGTTCCGGGTTCAAAGAAATTTGCGCGCTGGGTACTCGCGCTCGAACTACCCAGGCAACACGCTCAGAGAAATCGAGCGACCAGTTGGGGCTTTGCAGCGGTCTGTCGATCGAAAGTGGCGACGTCACTTCTGTTATTGGTGGCAGTGCCGACGGCCCGCTCGACAGCGTGTTGATCACCTGACCAATATGACGGAACTCACCAGCAGGTAGGAGCGTGCGTCCGGCGTCAGCCT
>JBCAZB010000356.1:0-3278 GCA_038533315.1 Pseudomonadota bacterium
CGAAATCGTCGAACCCGACAACCGACAACGAATTCGGTGGTGTCTGGCCGACCACATGCAACGCTTGCAATACGCCGGCCGCCATCTCGTCGTTGGAGGCAAAAACTGCAGTGGGCGCTGGATCCAGGTCCAAAATCTGCGAACCGAGTGCCAGACCGGATTCGAAGGTGTAATCGCCTTGCAAGACGTATTCGGTCGGCAAGGAAATACCATACTCGGCGAGCCCCTCTTCGAACCCTGCACGTCGCTCATGCGACGAGCGGAAGCTGCGGCGACCGACAATCACCGCGATACGTTTGTGTCCGAGTTTCGCGAGATGACGCGCCGCCTCACGGCCGCCGACGCGGTCATTGGTCACGATCATGCGTCGCTCCATATCGAGCGCAATCGATGCGATGCGCACATAGGCACAACCGAGTTCGCGCATCACTTCTGCAAGTCGCTCATCTTCTGAGACCGATGGCGTCAGGATCACACCATAGAGTTTTTGCACTTCGATAAAACGACGCGCATCTTCGATAAACGTGTCGCTCTTCCTGTCGCATGGATGCACGACAAGTTCGTAGCCGGTCTTTCGCAACACATCGAGAATGCCGTGCTGAATATTGACGACATACTGCGGCGTTGGGTTGTCGGAGATCATACCCACCAGGAATGAGCGCTTGGACGCCAAGCCGCGTGCCTGCGGGTCCGGCTGATAGCCAATGTCGCGGATCAGCCCTTGTATGCCACTGCGTGTTGCGGCATTAACAAGCGGAGAATTATTGATGACCCTTGAGACGGTCTTCTTCGAGACACCGGCCAATTCAGCGACATCACGAATCGTCGGTTTGCGGCCGTCCTTGTTGTTTTCCGTCCATCGCCGCGCGGCGGCAACAAAATCAATCTCGGACTTTCTGCTGGTGCGCCCCACTATGCTTTCCAATCACCCTCGAATCGACGTGACATTCTCTTGCATAGGCTGCCTGGCTTCAAACCCCACATCGAAGACACCATATTCACCAAAATCAACGATAGACGACGATGCCGTTGTGACATCATGGATGCCCGTGACAGCCCCGCACGACACGCAGGTGCCCGCCGGTAATGTGAGACCACGGCGTGCGCTGCGGTCGATCAGAAATCGGAGCGCTTGCAACAGGCCGCCTTCAATCGCGGCCGCGCTCGCACTGCCGACGACCTCGCCGTCAACGCTAACCGATACGGACAACGCCTCCGGCGCAACGCTGTGCCAGCCAGGCACCTCGGGGCCGACTAGCAAACCGGCGTTATTGCCAAAATCAGAAACCACGCAACAGGGACCCAGTCGATTCACGTCTGCCATCGGGCTGCTCGCAATCTCTACACCGACGTGCAGGCCAGACACCAGCGCTAACAACTCCTGATCGGTCCTAGCGGTCGCAATCGGCTCGACGGTCTCCGATAAACGGAACACAAACTCGGCCTCTACGGCCGCGAATCCGCCCTCGTAGATTTCCATCGACCGTGCATCGCCGGCACCTATGTCGAATACTGAGCGTTGATAGATAGGACCACAAAGGCGGTCCTCGCCGAGCTGGTCACGGAACTCGGCGGGTACCATGCCCACTTTCCAACCCGCGACAGCATCGGGCCAACGCGCGATCGACGCGCTTTGCACCGCATAGGCGTCATCGAGCGTGATCGGCACGTCACCCGGAAAAGCATCGAGTGGTGTCGCATCGAGACGTGCGGTCACCAAACGCTGCGATACCGCATCCAACGCTTGGGATAGCGTTGCCGCAGGCGCCGCATTTTGATCAACGATAGACATAGTCAGAAGTCCCCGTCCCTTTTTTCGCGTTCGATCAGGACAACTGTGAAGTGTCTGCATCGAATGCAATCAGGCTTTCTTGGCCAGCATACGCCTGTTGTCACCGGTGTCAATTTCACAATTTCGATGACCAGACTGAACGGCTGGCACTGGTCGGATTGGTACCCCTCGTGTCAGACCCGAGCGATAACAAAACCAACTATTAGCTTGTTTTTAAAATCTTTTCGAACACATTTCCCGCATCATCTGTAAGCCTGGCAGGAGTTGAGTAGACAGCCCCTGGCTACTCAACCTGCGACGACATGGCCCCAGTCTTTACCGACAACCGATTGTCCCTCGCCGACAATGCACAAATGACTCAGTGCGTACGACGCGGCGGGAAACCGTAAGCTGAGAAAAGAGGAGCCACAACGTGGGTTGAGGCCCCTCTTCGCTCGCCTCCCATGCCTGGGAAGGGGTAAACGATTAGAAGCGGTAAGCCGCACCAAATGCGATACGACGATCGGGCAGACCGACGAAGCACAGCGGACCACTTTCACTGACGCAGTGTTGGTCGATACGCTCTTCCGTCAGGTTGATGCCCTGCAAGTCGATCTGGAAGTTATCCGTAACCGCATAGCTGATACTCGCGTTTAACTGACCACGGTCCAGTGTGTTGACCGGGAAGCTGAACGTAGAGCTACCGCTGGTGTTAGCACCGCCACCGAAGTCCTGCGTACGGAAACCCTCACGCCAGGTGTAGCGCATGCGAGCCGACAAACCGTACTTCTCGTAGAACACCGTAAAGTTGTACGCGTTCTCGGAGAAATCGAGCAAGCCGCGTGGCAAGCACACTTCGCCCAACACCTGCAGGCCACGACCGGATGTGCAGTCTTCTGCGGAACCACCGCTGAAGTCCTGATTGGTGTAGTTGGCAATCACGCCGAAACCAGAAGCCCAGCCCAGACGATCTTCAAACGAAGACAGATCGTATTGGAATGCGAGCTCAATACCTGACTGGGTGGTGGTCTCGGGATCGTTGCCCGGCTGCGTGAAGTCGACGCACAAACCAACCGTGTTCGGATCGCCGAGTACGTTCGGGATCACCGTTGGGTTGAAGATACCGCCACCTGGGCAGGAAGGATCTGTTTCACGGGCCAAACCACTGGTCGTGGTTGGGTCATCAACCAGCAGCGCACCATCGAAATCTTCACCGAAGATGTTGGTGCGCTCCTTACGGAAGTAGCCAACACTGACGATCGCCGATGGAGCGAAATACCATTCCCAAGAGATATCGAATGAGTCGACTTCTTCTGGCTCCAGACCCGGGTTACCCAGTGCTACCACTGAGTTTTCCTGGTTGTCGAACGTGAACGCCGTGTTCAGATCGTTGAAGTTAGGGCGACGAATATCCGAGCCGTAGCCGAAGCGCACAATCATGTCGTCACGAACGTCAGCGATGACGTTCAAGCGCGGCAGGATAAAGCTGTAGTCGCCCGGCGTCGTT
>JBCAZB010000357.1:0-3247 GCA_038533315.1 Pseudomonadota bacterium
TGATGTGCTCGTGAACAACGTTGGCGTGATGTTGCATAACTATCAGCAAAACAGCGCGGGCGAGGACAAGCAGTTCGCGGTCAACCTCCTCAATCAATACGCGCTGACTGAGTCTCTGAGCGCCAACGCGTCATTGGCCGACGACGCTGTCGTGATCACCGTCGCCTCCGGCGGCATGTATATGGCACCCCTGGTTACTGCTGCCCTCGCGAGTGATGATGCGACGGCGCATGATGGTACACAGGCCTATGCTATTCAAAAGCGCGCGCAGGTGGTGTTGACGGAGCATTGGCAATCGCAACCGGATAACACGAACACGTTCTACGTGATGCATCCGGGTTGGGTCGATACCGCAGGCGTCAAACAGTCTCTGCCAACGTTCAGAAAGCTGCTAGCGCCCGTTCTCAGAAATGCAACGCAGGGGGCGGATACTATCGTCTGGCTGGCAGCTAAACGACCCGTGCCCTCCAGCAACACAATTTGGCTGGATCGAAAAGCGCGCTCGGTGCATGCTTATGGTTTCACGCGGGCGCGTTCCGACAGCGCGGACAAATTATTGGGCTTCCTGAAGAAATTTCTCTGATGCAGCAATTCCGTCACTTCTGGTTCACACTGTCGCTTGGCGTGACGTTAATGAGTCTCGGCACGTCCCTGCACGCTCAGGAAATTACACCGGTAACGACGAAACCTGCGGCAGACGTGCTGATCGCCGTCAATTATGAAACCGCCGCCGTTGCGACCAGCGCGAATGTGAGCGATCTGGCTGCTCAAGTCGCCGCGCGTGTCATCGAGATTCATGCGGACGTGGGTGACAGCGTCAGCGAAGGCGACTTACTGATCTCGCTGGATCCGCGGGATTTCCGGCTACAACTCGCGGCCGCAAAGGCAGAATTAGCCCGAACCGATGCAGAAATTGAGCTCGCGGCATCACGTTTGGCGCGCAGCGAGTCGCTCGCTGAGGATGCGTATGTCTCTGCAGATTCACTGGCGGAGCTGCGCGCCCAGCTCGCGATGCTCAAAGCTCAGCGCACCAACAACCGTGTCAGTGTTGACATCGCACAGGCCGCTCTGGATGACACGCGGATCGTTGCGCCTTTCAGTGGCTCGGTGACCGCCCGACCTGCCCAGCTTGGCGCATTGCTCACGATCGGCGCGACAGCTGTTCGCGTGATCCAAACCAACGCGATCGAAGTCTCAGCGCGTAGCAGCGACGGTGCTTTAGAGGCCTTGCGCAGTACGGGTGAAGCCACTTTTCATTTCCCGGGACACGAGTTACCCGTGGAACTCGCACGTATTGCCGCCGCGATGGACAATCAAACTCGCCAACAGGAAGTACGTTTGTTGTTCACAACAGAGAGCGCAATAGCGGGTCAGCCAGGTCGGCTGCGCTGGCAAAGCGGTGCCGAGTTTATCCCGGTACCTTACGTGCAGCGACGCAATGGTCAATTGGGAGTCTTTGTTGCAGCGGGAGAAACCGCGCGATTCGTCGCCCTACCGGATGCAGAAGAAGGTCGTCCCGCACGATGGACGGGAGATCAAGAACAACTGATCATCGACCGCGGCCGAGAACGGTTACAGGACGGTGATCTGATTCGGCGCACCACACTGTGAGCCTGTTCCAACGTGTGCTGACCAACCACCCGTTGGTCAACATCCTGTTTCTCGTCGTCGTGTTAATGGGTCTGTTGTCGTTTCTGTCAATGCCTCGCGAGCAAGACCCGGAAATCAGTTTCAACTGGGTGCAAGTCACCACCACAATGCCAGGCGCTTCTGCTGAAGACATGGAAGAGCTCGTAACCGGGCCTCTGGAAGATGGCATTCGAAGCGTCCAAAATCTGAAATTTGTTAGTAGCCAATCCAGTGAAGGGCTTTCGAACATACTCGTGCGGTTAGCGGACCTCGATGAACGTACTGCCGACAAACGCATCACTGACCTGCGTCGCGAGATACAGGCCAAGTTCAATGACGAATTGCCGGACGACGCCAACGATCCCGAAGTCATCGAACTGAACACCTCCTCGGGCTTCCCCACTGCATTGGTCGTCGTCGCGGGTCAAGCGGATGATGAGTCGCTCCGCCGCAACGCCCGACGTATTCAGCTGGATCTCGAACGGTTGCCCGGCGTCGACCGGGTTACCGCTTTCGGATTGCATAAACCCGAACTGCATGTGCTGTTCGATCCCGATGCGGTCGCCAATCGCGGCATTCGCGCGAGTGATATCGCAGACACATTGCGCGACAGTTTCCGCAACACTTCGGCAGGCTCGGTCGATGTTGGCGACGGAGCCTGGCTAGTCCGCGTCGAGGAGCTGACAGAGTCACCGGACCGACTCGCACAACTCGAAATCGGCGCAGCACAAAGCAACGACAGCGTTTTGCTCGGCGATATCGCGAGCGTTGAGCAAGCACGCGAAGATCCGGCACAGTTGGTGCGGTTCGATCAACGGCCCGCCGTCGCCTTAGCCGTCACAAAGGTCGCCTATACCAATACCCTCGATTTAATCGGGGTGGTTAGTGAGTATGCCGCGGAGAGCAACACGCTGCTCGAGCCACTCGGCTTGAACGTGCTGGTCGCCGATGATCAAACGGTGCAAACTCGCAGTGCATTGCGGGTCATGGAGCGCAACTCGTTGATCGGGCTCTTTCTCGTGTTGGTAGTGTGTTGGGCGTTTCTGGGTATCCGCATTGCGGCCATGGTGACGCTCGGCATCATTTTTTCCATCACGGGGACTATCTGGGCGCTCGACATCACGGGCAACACAATGAACGTGTCGGTCCTGTTAGGCATCGTCATCGTGCTCGGTATGTTGGTCGATGACGCGGTGGTGGTCGTCGAGGCGATTTACTATCGTCTGCAACACGGTGAGGCACCTCTAGACGCTGCTCTCGGTGCGCTGCGAGAGGTTGGAACACCGGTTACCGCCGCAGTACTAACCACAGTGAGTGCGTTTCTTCCGCTGATGCTACTCCCCGGTATCGTCGGCAAATTCATGTTCGTCATTCCATTTGTTGTCACTGTTGGGCTGCTGGTGAGTTTGGTCGAAGCATTCTGGATTCTTCCAGCGCATGTCGTTTCGCTGGGTGGCCGTGCAGTTTCAACTGGGCGCGTACAACAGGTGCGTGAACGGATCACCCGCAAAGTACGACTCAAATATGGACAAGCGCTCGCTTGGGTGATCCGTCGTCCAATCCGTTCGTGTTTTAGCGGTGCATCGATCGTATTGCTCGCCGTGGTATTGGCGGGCAG
>JBCAZB010000358.1:0-3220 GCA_038533315.1 Pseudomonadota bacterium
GCCTCGGACTTGCCAAGACTCGAACACATCATCCGCCGACCGTCCGAGGCGATCAAACCGCTCACTCGCCGACGATCAGATAAAGATGGCGAGTGAGCGGTTTGATCGCCTCGGACTTGCCAAGACTCGAACACATCATCCGCCGACCGTCCCGGATCGATGAGTGGGCATTGCGTCGTCAAGACGAGACAATCGTTGTCCGCAGTGGCACGCAGGTGTCGCAGTGGCCGTTGCAGCAACCGACGGTCCTACTTAAGTCATCTTTGACCCGTGATTTGCCCGTCGTCGTCCCCCAACCAATCGTGGTGCGGTTTGCTGTCCCCGCTGGTTCGTCTGGCACGCCATTGCTCGGTCTTGTGCCACGTCATCAGCGATTGTCAGATATTCGTTTATCGGTTCAGGCCCCCGCTGGTGCAGTCCTTGTGCTCAACCTTGATGAACTTGCGCAGACCGCGGATTTGACTGCGCTTGATCTGGGCGTTTTGGCTCGCGACGCCGGCGTGTCGCTTGGCCGTAGCGACGGTGAGTGGGTGGTCTCCGCTTTCGATGCCAGACCGGGGGAAACTGGGAGTATCGCCGTGTCCCTCGGAGCACGTGGGTCGGAACTTCCTCCACCACAACCGGTTGTCCTAGCGGATCCGATGTTATTGCCGGCGGAGAGTGCTGTTTTGGCGCCCGGGGGGCGTTACGCAGTGACGCAGCCGGGCAGTGCGGCGCGCCTGTTCACGGTATGGGATTTACGCAGCGACGCGTGGCAGGCGTCCTATGACCCAGGCGGTGATGTGCAATGGCTTGGCATTACCGCGCAAGCGCGGGCAGCGCTGTATCTGCAATCAGCGCGCATCACCGGGTTTCGACTGCGCGATGGTAGTGCGTATCCTATCGAGAGTATTGCGTTTCCCGTTGCCGCAGCGACATTTTCCGACAATCAACGCTGGCTTGCCGCGCAGTCGATCGACAATGGTGGTCTCGTCACGGTCGTTGACGTCCTGACAGACAGCGCCAGGTCGCTACGGCTCGACGCGCCTGCCGAACGCATTGTGATATCCGACTCCGGGGACATGCTTGCCGTTATAGGTAGTGATCGTAGTGTGACGATTCTGAACGTTGCCGACGGATCACAGCGTGCGCGCTATTTGCTGTCGGGTGATTTCCGCGCGGGCTATTTTAGTCAGGGGGACGAGCACCTGATTCTGCATACGACAAGCGGCGCAATGAGATCGTTTGCCACGCGCCCTTCCGCGCAACCGGTTGCGAGCTGGGAGGAGGGCGTCGTCTGGACAGCAGCGCAGGATCGCCGTAGTAGTCTTTCTCTAATTGGTGCCAGCGGACGCGGTTTCGTTTTGCATGACTTCAATCGATCACGCGATTTGTCGCTACCCTTTTCAGGCCTTACCGGGCAGGCGCTTGCGTATCCTTACCTGCGATTGCGCTCCAATATTGCGGCGTTAATGGAGCCAGAGGCGGGGACGATTTCGATATGGCGGCCACAACTCTCAGCACTGCCGGTCGGTTCGCGTCTGGTTCGCAAAGCGTGGCTGTCGCCGACCGCGCAGGCATTCGCATTCGTCGATCGCAACGAGCAGTTCTCGGTCGTCCGTATGGATGCGGGTCAGGATGAGCTCGAAGTGCTCGAAGAGAGCGTCAGCCTGATATCGCATAGTCAGCCGCCCGAGCTCGTTCGTTTCTCAAAGGGCGATCAACTCGCGCTTAGCATTGAGTCGACGGGCTTGTTTCGCGTTCGGCATGTGGACGATGGCCAGTTTTTCGATTTCCTTGGTAAGAATTCCGATGGTGTTCTAGATGCGGCGTTCTCACCGGATAGTAGTCAGTTTCTGATTCTTGGCGCGCGCGCCTACAGCGTTCACGATTCGCAGACAGGAGAGTTGCTGTATCGAGAAGTGCGGGAGCAATCGCTCCGCGCGGTAATTCCGCAAGTCGGTGGCAGCGGTTGGTTGCTCATGGATGTTGAGGGTGGCCTGTGGCAGTTACCTCGTGTGCAGCCCGGCCAGCCGGTGACTTTGCAAAGTCGCTCGACAAAGCTGCCTGAAGATACCGCCGTACTTTGGTACGCCAGCCAGCGATGGTTGGTAGCCGGGACAGACGAGCATTTGTTGATCAAGTCTGATCATTCGCAAGCAGGGTTTTCCTTCGCGTTGGGTGGCGAGATTTCAGAGGTCCGACTAACGGAGGACGAGTCCGCTTTGCTCGCACGTGCTGGTAACTGGCTGTACCGGATCGCATTGCACCGGTATGGCGGCAAGGTCACGCATGCGCGGTTGTTGCCAGCCGATGCGCTCGCGTATCGCGGCTTCGCGATTCGCGATCGTCACGGGATGGCCGTTGCATTGTTGGCCGGTGTCGACGAACCCGCGTTGCGATTAGTGTCCCTGAGCTATGCCGACGAAAAGCCCGTGACTGGCGCGCCCGAGGTGCTCGCTCAGCGCTGGTCGTGGCTATCCGAATTCGGGGCGGCGACAGCGGTCTCGGACCCGTCGAGCAATGACTGAACATCGGCTTGCATTGAAGTCGCACTCGCCTGGCTAGCTGCAACCGGTTGACCAATGACAACCGTAATCGCAGCACGGAACCGCCGGGGCCATTTCTTGACGGCGCCACCACCCTGCCGTGAAAACCAGCTGCCCCATAGCCCGCGCAGCGCGATAGGTACGACCGGCACAGGCCGGCGTTTCAGGATGTGCTCCATGCCACCACGAAAGGGCTGAATCTCTCCGTCGCGCGTAATAGCGCCCTCAGGAAAGATACAGACCAGGCGTCCATCCGCGAGTTCAGTATCAATTTTCTCGAATGCCGCTGCCATAAGCTCTGGGTCTTCCCGCTTACCCGCGATCGGAATCGCCTTTGCCGTTTTGAAAATGAAAGACAACAAGGGGATCTTGAAAATCTTGTAATACATGACGAAACGCGTGGGCCGCAGGACGGCGCCGCCGATGAGTAATGCATCGACAAAGCTGACATGGTTGGCAACGAGCAAGGCGGGGCCATCACGGGGAATATTGTCCGCACCTTCGACCTCGATGCGATACAACACGTTGATTAGAATCCAGGTCATGAAACGCATGACAAATTCGGGGAGCAGCCAGAACAGGTACAGCGTGATCACGGTGTTCATGACGGCCAGGAAAGCATACCCGGTGTGTTCGCTTTCCTGGCCGTCATGAACACCGTCATCACACTGTATCTGTTTTGGTTGCTACCC
>JBCAZB010000359.1:0-3196 GCA_038533315.1 Pseudomonadota bacterium
TTTTATTCTGCAGCGTTTGCAAGGCGATGGTCTGGCGTTCGTGCACATTGGCGGCACCGTCATCAAACGTGAGCTCCGCAACGAAACCCTGCGTGTGGATACCGGTTGTCTGGCGGCATTCACGCCCGGTATCGACTACGACATCGAGCGCTCCGGTTCATTGAAGTCGATGGTGTTCGGGGGCGAGGGCTTGTTCCTCGCAACGCTGAAAGGCACCGGCACGGTGTACCTGCAGAGCTTGCCATTTTCACGTTTGGCCGGCCGCGTGATCCAGGCTACGGGCTTCGGTAGCAGCAGCAAAGGCGAGGGCTCGGTGCTTGGCGGTCTCGGCGATTTGTTCGGAGATCGCTAGACAAAACACCGACATCCGTGATTTTTTTCGGACAGATCGCCGTGCGACGACGTTTTGAACCAAGCGCATGAGCCTGCATGAAAAGCTGAAATCGCTAATGCGCGGTCGCGCCCTTTAAGTTGTTGTTTTCCAAATAGTTCGTGATATTCGCAAATTTTGCGGATGCGCAACGGTGTGCCAAACTGCCGCGATAACAACGTCTTGGGGAACCTGATCATGCTGCAACTCACCGGTGTCACACACGTCTATCCGAACGGTACACAAGCGCTGACCGACGTCACGCTCACCATCCCGAAAGGCATGTTCGGACTACTCGGCCCGAACGGCGCAGGCAAGTCGACGTTGATGCGAACCATCGCCACGCTGCAAACGCCCACGCAAGGTCAGATTACTTTTGGTGACATCGATGTGTTGAAGCAACCGGAGTTGTTACGTGAACGGCTCGGTTATCTGCCGCAGGATTTCGGTGTGTACCCGCGAGTCAATGCCTACGACATGCTCGACCATATGGCGGTGCTCAAAGGCATCGCCTCCAAAGCGGATCGCAAAGCCACTGTCGAAACGCTGCTGAACCAGGTCAACTTGTGGGATGTGCGCAAGAAAGCGATCGCTGGTTTCTCGGGCGGCATGCGGCAACGGTTTGGTGTCGCGCAGGCGCTGATCGGTAACCCCAAGCTGATCATCGTCGACGAGCCGACCGCAGGGCTCGACCCGGAAGAACGCAACCGCTTCCTGAACCTGTTGGCCGAGATCGGCGAAAACGTCGTTATCATCCTGTCGACGCATATTGTCGATGACGTCGCGGATCTTTGCCCGCGCATGGCGGTGCTGGCGCAAGGTCGATTGCAATTGGAAGGCGCGCCGCACGAGCTCATTGAGCAGACACGCGGGCGCATCTGGTCGAAGACGATAGCGCGCGACGCGCTGGCCGACCATCGCGAGCGCTTCGATGTCATCTCGACGCGCCTGATCGCGGGCTCGACCATCATCAATGTGCTGAGCGATAACGATCCTGGTGATGGCTTTGCGGCCGCGAGCGGCGGTCTTGAGGATGTCTATTTCTCAACACTCGCCGACCTGCGTCGCGACGTCGACCAAACCGCAGCCTGAGCCGCCGACATGTTTGCTAGTGTCTTCGCGTTCGAGCTACGCTACCAGGCTCGCAACCCCGTTTTCTGGGTCGTTTTCACGCTATTTTTCCTGCTGACTTTCGGTGCCGTGTCGTCGCCGAATATTCAGATCGGCGATGGCGGCAATATCAACGCTAACAGCCCCTCTGCGATCGCCGAAACGATGATCATCCTGACGATCTTCTTTATGTTCGTGACGACTGCATTCGTGGCCAACGTCATTGTCCGCGATGACGAAAGCGGTTTCGGCCCGATGGTACGCTCAACGCGCGTCAGCAAATTCGATTACCTGATCGGCCGGTTCGCCGGCGCGTTCGCGATTTCTGCCATCGCGTTTCTTGCGGTGCCTCTCGCGATCTGGATCGGCTCGCTAATGCCGTGGGTCGACCCCGAGACGCTTGGGCCCAATAAGCTGGTTTACTACGCGAACGCGTATTTTCTGCTCGCGCTGCCGGGGATTTTTCTGACGTCAGCCTTGTTCTTCGCTGTTGCGACGATCACGCGCACGATGATGGGCAGCTACATCGGTGTCGTCATCTTCCTCGTCTTATATCTGATCTTCGGCGCACTGACCGAATTCGACCCGGACCTGATGACCTTCAGCGCTTACGCCGAGCCATTCGGTGGCGCCGCTTATGAGCTACTAACCCGTTACTGGACGGCGTCCGAGGCCAATACGCAGATGGCGCCATTCGATGGCATTCTGCTCGTGAACCGGCTCATCTGGTTGGGTGTTTCCTTGCTGGCGCTCGCGTTTGCGTATTCACGGTACCAGTTCGCCGAGAAAGGGTTATCAGCGCGTCAGGTCAAAAAGCAGGAACGTGCCGCTGAGAAGCTTGCGCGTCAAGCGCCACTGCTCACGGATACCCTACCGGCAGCAACGCCGGACAAAGCGGCTTGGGCGCGACTCGTCGCGCGCTGCAAATTCGAGATGACGCAAGTGTTCCGCAGTCCGGCGTTTTTCATTCTGGTATTGATCGGCTTGTTCAACTCTGTCGCGGCCTTATTCTTCGTGAGCGGGCTGTACGGTACGCCGGCGTATCCGATGACGTTCTATGTCATCGATATCCTGCAGGGCACGTTCACGATTTTCCCGGTGATTATCGCGATCTTTTATGGTGGCGAACTCGTCTGGCGTGACCGCGAACGCAAGATGCACGAGCTCATCGACTCGACATCGATCCCGAACTGGGCATTCATGGTGCCGAAGGCGCTTGCCGTTGTCGGCGTGTTGCTCGCCACGTTGTTGATTTCGGTCGTTGCTGCGATGCTCGTGCAGACGCTGCGTGGCTATACCGATTTCGAGCTCGACAAGTTCATGATGTGGTATGTGTTGCCGCTGACGGTCGAGTTCGCATCGCTCGGTATTTTGTCGGTGTTCGTGCAAGCGCTGAGCCCCAACAAGTATGTCGGCTGGGCGCTGATGATGCTGTACCTCGTTGCGACGATCACGTTCAGCATCATCGACTGGAATCACCCGCTGTATTTGTTTGGCCAGGGCATCAACGTGCCCTTGTCGGATCTCAACGGCACCGCGGTCAGTGGCGCTGGTGCCTGGTGGGTGCGACTGTACTGGGCAATCTTCAGCATCATGCTCGCGATCGGTGCGCACTGGCTATGGCGACGCGGCACCGGTGTCACGATTCGCTCTTCCCTTGGCCTGCTGCCCAGCCGGTTGAGAAGCGCCTCGGGCGGTTTGATGCTGGCGTGTCTG
>JBCAZB010000360.1:0-3177 GCA_038533315.1 Pseudomonadota bacterium
CGACGACAAAGACACCCAGAACAACACCGCCGCACGCGCTCGCCGCTAGCGGCTACAGGTTGCCGCCCCATGAAAGCGTCCATTGAGCAAAAATTGGTTGGCGTGGCCGACCGTTTCGAAGAACTGGCAGCTCTGTTGTCCGACCCGGAGGTCATCGGCGATCAGAATCAGTTCCGTGACTTATCCGTTGAGTACTCGAAACTCGAACCGGTTGTCGCACTCTTCAAGAGGTTTCAGCAACAGGTCGCTGACCTGACCGATGCCGAAGAGCTGGCCAACGACGCGGACCCCGAGATGCGCAAGATGGGCGCGGACGAAGTCTCGCGTCTGAAGACAGCTATCGAGGCCGCTGAGCTGGACCTGCAAAAGGCACTGATCCCCGCCGACCCACACGACGACAGCAACCTGTTTCTCGAAATTCGCGCGGGCACCGGCGGCGACGAAGCCGCCATTTTCGCCGGCGATTTGTTCAAAATGTATTCCAAATACGCCGAGAGTCAGAACTGGCAGGTCGAGATTTTGTCGGCGAATGAAGGCGAGCATGGCGGTTACAAGGAAATCATCAGCCTGCTCAACGGCCGCGGCGCGTACTCGCATCTTAAGTTCGAGTCCGGCGCGCATCGCGTACAACGTGTGCCAGAGACCGAGTCGCAGGGTCGCATCCATACGTCGGCCTGCACAGTCGCCGTATTGCCCGAAGTCGAGACGGTGGAAGATGTGGATATCAATCCCGCAGATCTGCGCGTGGATACCTACCGTGCATCCGGTGCCGGTGGCCAGCACGTTAACAAAACCGATTCCGCGGTGCGCATCACGCACCTGCCGACCGGTGTGGTCGTCGAATGCCAGGACGAGCGGTCGCAACACAAAAACCGCGCTCGCGCGATGTCGTTACTAAAAGCACGGTTGCTCGATAGCCAGCGCGAGGCGCAGGACAGCGAGCAAGCGGAGAAACGCAAAAGCTTGGTGGGCAGTGGCGATCGCTCAGAACGCATTCGCACCTACAACTACCCACAAGGTCGAGTCACCGACCATCGCATCAATCTGACCTTGTACAAGCTGTCGGAAGTCATGGAAGGCGAACTCGGCAGCGTGATAGGGCCGCTGACAAACGAATACCAGGCCGACCAACTGGCAGCGCTCGAAGACAGCGAGCTTTGATGTCGCAACAACTGATCGACACCATCGGCAACACGCCGCTGATCCGGCTCAACCGATACAGCGACGAGACCGGTTGCGAGATTCTTGGCAAAGCAGAGTTCATGAACCCGGGCGGCTCGGTGAAAGATCGTGCAGCGCTCGGCATGCTCAATGCGGCGAAGGCCGACGGCGCGTTGCAACCGGGCGCGACTATCGTCGAAGGCACCGCAGGAAACACCGGTATCGGCCTCGCGATGGTCGGCAACGCGCTAGGGCATCGTTGCATCATCGTGATGCCCAACACGCAAAGCGCCGAAAAAGTCGAAACGTTGGCGGCTTACGGTGCAGAAATTCGGCAGATCCCCGCCGTGCCGTTTCGAAACCCAGCCCACTTCGTGCACGAGTCGGAACGCATCGCCGCGACGATGAACGAGGATAAAACCGGCAGTGCGTTCTGGGCCAACCAGTTCGACAACGTCGCGAACCGGGATTGGCATGCGCAGACGACCGCTGAGGAAATCTGGCAACAAACCGATGGCAAAGTGGACGGGTTCATCTGTGCGGTCGGAACCGGCGGCACGCTCGGCGGTGTCGCGCGCGGATTACGCACCCACAACGCGAACGTTACGATTGGTCTCAGCGATCCGCACGGGTCCGGACTGCACCACTACTTCACACATGGCGAGATCAAGATCGAAGGCAGCTCATTGTCCGAAGGCATTGGCAATTCGCGGATCACCGCCAATCTAGCCGACACGACCATCGACCATAGCTTTCGCATCAGCGATGAAGAGGCGCTGCCGATCGTCTATGACCTGATCCGGGACGAAGGTCTTGTACTCGGTGGCTCGAGTGGCATCAACGTTGCTGGTGCGATTCGACTCGCGCGGGTACTTGGCCCGGGACACACGATTGTCACGATCCTGTGTGACGGCGGTCTGCGCTACAAGGCGCGGTTATTCAACCGCGACTATTTGGCCGAGCGCGATCTCGCGATGCCGGACTGGTTGCAGTTTTAACGGGAATTACCCCAACGCACGAGCAAGGTCGGCGATCAGATCATCGGTATCTTCGATACCCACCGACAAACGAATTAGATCATCGCTCAGGCCAATCGCTTCGCGTTGTTTCACCGGCACTGACGCGTGCGTCATGATCGCAGGATGATCCACAAGGCTCTCGACACCACCGAGGCTCTCTGCCAATGCGAACACTTCGACGCTCTCAAGGAACTTCCTTGCCGCATCCAGCCCACCTTTTATGAAGAAGGTGATGATGCCGCCCGGCGCATCCATCTGACGCTCGGCCAAGTCGAACTGCGGGTGAGATTCGAGCCCAGGATACAGCACACGCGATACGTTTGGATGTGTCTCCAGCCAGTCCGCGATCTTGCGCGAACTCTTCGTGTGCTGCTGCATACGCACGTTCAACGTCTTGAGCCCACGCAACGCAAGGAAGCTATCGAACGGCCCCAGAATCGAACCGATCGAGTTTTGCAGAAACCCTAGTTGCTCGGCGAGCTCCGGATCATTGGTGACCGCGACACCGCCGACCATGTCAGAGTGCCCGTTCAGAAACTTGGTCACCGAATGCATGACGATATGGGCACCCTGCTCCAGCGGGCGTTGCGCCCACGGGGTCGCAAAAGTGTTGTCGGCGACGAGGATCAACCCGTTGGCGCGCGCGATTTCCGCCATCTTCGCAATATCGACGAGCTTCAACAGCGGGTTGCTGGGAGTTTCGATCCACAACATGCGCGTGTTGGGTTTGATCGCGGCGGCAACGGCTTCTGCATCGGTGAAATCGATGTAATCAAACGAAAGACCGGAAGACCGCTCGCGCACGCGGCTGAACAAGCGATTGGTGCCGCCGTACAGATCGTCCATCGCTAACACGTGGTCACCGCTGTCCAACAACTCGAGAATCGTACCGATCGCCGCCAGTCCTGAACCGAAAGCAAACCCGTGCGTACCGCCCTCTAAATCGGCGATGCATCGCTCGAACGCCATGCGTTCACAAAATCCGACACGCATGGCG
>JBCAZB010000361.1:0-3167 GCA_038533315.1 Pseudomonadota bacterium
CTCGAGGCTGATCTCGCCGAGGTGCAACTCTTTTGATGAGAAATAGGTATAGGGTGAATCGTGCTGATAGTAGCGGCCAACGGATGGATCACGAAAGAGAATGCAACCGCAGCCGTAGGGCTGCAACCCGTGCTTGTGGGGATCGATCGCGATGCTGTCTGCATCGGCTATCGCTGCAAAATGACGCCTGAGGTTGTCTGGCAACTCCGCCAAGCCGAAGTAGCCGCCGTAGGCGCCGTCGATGTGAACCCGGAAATCATACTGCTGACCTAGCGCAATGATGTCGGCGATCGGGTCCACTGCGCCGAAGCTCGTAGTGCCGGCTGTCGCGACGACGGTCCCAATGTTGCCGCTGGCAGCGAGCTTCTGTAGTGCAGGTAGGGCGATTCTCCCTTTGTCGTCCGTTTCCAGAGGGTGGTAGTCGAGCTTCAAGACGTCAGAAATACGCCCATGGGTATAGTGCGCCTCAGACGATCCAACGATAGGTTGCCCTGGTCGTTCATTGCCGGCAATCCACAGCGCTTCCAGATTGGCCAACGTGCCACTGCTGGTCAGGTGGCCAAGAAATGGCGCCAAATCGAACATGGCTGCGATATCTGCGACAGCTTCCTTTTCCAAGGCGGACGTCGCGCGACCGCCGTCTAGCGCATGATTATTTGGGTTAATCCACTGCGTCAGTTGATAGGCGGCCCTCGCGACCGGATGGGGTGGTTTCAGCATTTGCCCTGCATACAAGGGATGGGCGTACGGATAGTTGTCCTGCAGCTTTTCAGCGAGCAGTTGCAAACTCTCGCGTAGTGACGCCGAGTCCGTGGTTGGTTCGAATGGCGGCAACGCGTCGAAACCTTCATTAAGTGTCGTCGCGGCATCGTCCAACAGGCGGAGGTCTTCAGGTGGTATGAGTTTGTAAACGGCCACTGCGGATCCTAAATGATCGATAACGTTGGTATGATAGCTGACATGCACGGATTAGAACTAACGTGGATGACACTGAGCGCGGGTAGGGCAGTACATGGACCTGATTAGTCTGGCCGTGCCGTTTTTCCTGCTCGCCATTCTGGTTGAGATCTGGGTCGATCGTCGACGTGGAACCGGCTACATACCGATGGCCGATGCAATCTCAAGTCTGAGCGCCGGTGCCATGAGTACCATCACGGGCATTTTCTCGAAGCTCGTCGGTATCGCGGTCTACGGCTTAACGTTGCAGCACCTATCGATAGTGACAATCCCGCTCGAATGGTTCGATGCCTCGCTACGTGGCGTGTCGCTCTGGTTGTTAGCGCTAGTCTGCTGGGATTTCTGTTACTACTGGAAACATCGGCTAGGCCACGAGATCAGTATATTTTGGGCGGCCCACAGCGTTCATCACCAAAGCGAAGAGTACAACCTGACGACTGCGCTGCGACAAACGAGTACCGATTTTTTGATCGGCTGGATCGTTTATGTCCCGCTATTCCTGCTCGGCATGCCGTTGCACGTGTTTATCACGGTCAGCGCCGTCGATCTGATCTACCAATTCTGGGTGCATACGCGTCATATCGACAAACTTGGCTGGGCAGATTACATCTTTGTCACACCTTCCAATCACCGCGTCCATCACGCGCAGAATGCGCGATACATCGATAAGAACTACGGTGGTATTTTGATCATCTGGGACCGACTATTCGGCACATTCGAACCCGAGAATGACGCAGATCCGGTTGTGTTTGGCGTACGCAAACCGCTGGCGAGCTTCAATCCCTGGCAGGCGAATCTCAAGGTCTACAAAGATCTCTGGCGTGACAGTCGATTGACGCACGGTCTGCGAAATCGATGGCGGTTGTGGTTCGGACGAACCGGTTGGCGACCAGCGGACGCCGCTAATGCGTACCCCATTACTCTGACTCCACTGGAACGTTTCCAAAAGTATCGTCCGCAGCATGCGCCAGTACAGCGTGCTTATCTAATCTTTCAGTTCGCTGCAGTGTTGCTGTTGACGCTCGGTATGCCTGTTGCGTTCCAGGGTATTAACACGGCCAGCGCATCGGCCGCTGCCACCGTTTGCTTGTTGTTGATCGGTATCGGTCTGGTCAACGACGATAGTCGCTGGGCGCTCTCGTTTGAGCGCGCACGCCTGCTGCTGTTGATCGCGACAGCTGTGTTAATCGGTGCGAATTTGCCGGCGAGGTGTGCAGTTTGGGTCGGGGTAGCAGTGGGTATATACACGTTGCTCTCGATCGTTCTTCTTAGCCGTGCCGGTTTGAGCGATCGTCGTGTGGTGGCGGGCCCGTCCTGATTAGGCCGCTGCTTGTTGCTGCGCGTATTTTCGGAGCATCGTTCTCAGCTCTGCAATAGAGAATGGCTTGCTCATGTAATCCGTCATGCCCGCCGCATAGCACCGCTCGGCATCGCCTTGCAACGCATTGGCGGTTAGCGCGACGATCGGTGGGACCACGCGTTCCGTTTGTTCTGCTGCTTCGAGAATGACACGGGTTGCCTCAAAACCGTCCATCACCGGCATCTGACAGTCCATAAGAACCACAGCATAGTCGTTGCTACTGACGGCATCGACCGCCTGTTGGCCGTCTTCGACAATGTCAAACTCAACGCCGAGTTTGGCGAGCATCGCGCCGGTGACTTTCTGGTTGACTTTGTTGTCTTCAACCAGCAGCACGGGCGCCTCGAAAAGCAACGGCACGTCTTCACTGACCGTTTGTTTTTGTGATGCAGCCTGCTCCCTTGACGTATCCGCCAATGCGCGACGAATGTTAGCGACCAACTCGTCGCGTGTCACGGGCTTGCGAAGGATGGTCGTAAATCCGGCGGCCAGAGCGTCATTGTTGCGAATCAAATCGGCAGACGACAACAGCAGCATGGTAGGCCGGCTGGTTTCGTCGAGTTGTTCATTGATCGCGTTCGCGACGGCGAAACCGTCCATGCCAGGCATATGTGCGTCGATGAGCGCCAGTGAATAGGGGCATGTCTGCGCACTATCGACAATTTCCTGAACGGCTTCGCGTGGGTTCGTCGTGGCGTACACTTCTATCTGCCAGGCTTCGAGCTGGTGCTTGAGTACTTCGACATTGGTGGTGTTATCGTCAATCACCAACGCGCGAATTTGTTCGAAGGTGACGTCATCATGGTCAGCCAGTTTTTCGCTCAAAGGCATGTCTACCTCAAAGTAGAAT
>JBCAZB010000362.1:0-3156 GCA_038533315.1 Pseudomonadota bacterium
GGCCGCGCTGGATGTTGATAGCGTGCCCGAGACAGGCACGACGTTTGTTGAAAACGCGATAATCAAGGCGCGGCATGCAGCGCAGCAGACAGGTCTGCCGTCATTGGCCGATGACTCCGGTCTTGAGGTGGATGCGCTTAACGGTGCACCCGGTATCCGCTCTGCGCGCTACGCCGGTGACACTGCAACAGATGCCGACAACATCGATCTTTTGCTTCAGGCATTGTCCGGACATGACGATCGATCGGCGGTGTTTCGTTGTGTGATCGTGTTCATGCGTCACGCCGACGATCCGATGCCGCTCATCGTGTCGGGCAGTTGGCATGGCCAAATTGCGCTGGAGCGTGCTGGTGACCAGGGTTTTGGTTACGACCCCGTCTTTCTGTTGCCCGAGCTCGGCAAGACCGCTGCGGATCTCGCGACCGAGCAGAAGAACGCACTCAGTCACCGTGGGCAGGCGCTGCGGACGCTGCGCGAGCAATTGCAGGTAGTTTTGCTGCAGTGATGTCAGCGGACATACCGTTATCGGTGTATTTGCACCTGCCATGGTGCGAGCGCAAATGTCCGTATTGTGACTTCAACTCTCATCAGGCGCCGACAGGCGATTTTGCGGCACGACGCGACGACTACCTGAACGCGGTACACCGTGATATCGCCGCGCAGGCCGAGCTGGTCGATGGCCGAGACGTTCAGACGGTCTTCATCGGTGGCGGCACACCATCTCTGTTCCCACCCGACGAGATAGCCCGTCTTTTGAATGCACTGCGAGCTGCATTCACGCTCGCGGACAATGCCGAGATCACAATGGAGGCGAATCCGGGATCACTGGAGCGCGAGCACTTCAGCGGCTATCGCGAGGCGGGCGTCAATCGTCTGTCGATCGGCGCGCAGACTATGCAGGACGATGCACTGCAGCGATTGGGGCGATTACATTCTGTTGCGGATACACATGCAGCGATCCGAGCGGCGCTGATGGCCGGGTTTGATCGACTCAACGTAGACTTAATGTACGCATTGCCGGAGCAGTCGCTCGAGGCTGCTCGCGACGACGTCGCGGCAGTCATCGACCTCGGCGTGCGTCATGTGTCTCACTATCAGCTGACGTTGGAACCCAACACTCGCTTTTTTGCGGATCCACCGGCTTTGCCCGACGAAGATACTGTGGCGGATATGTTGTTGACGACGCGCGAGCAGTTCCGTTCGGCTGGTCTCGACGCCTATGAGGTGTCTGCGCTGGCGGCACCGGGCCACGCTTGTCAGCATAATCTCAACTATTGGCAATTTGGCGACTACCTCGGTATCGGTGCCGGCGCGCATGGCAAACTGACCCGATCAGATGGCGTTTGGCGCTATGCGCGAGCAGCACATCCTCAGTCGTATATCGAGCACGCCGGCGAGACGGCGTTATCTAATGGTGCCAGACAGCTCTCGGCCGCTCAGTTACCGTTCGAGTTCATGCTCAATGCGCTTCGGCTCAACGCGGGTTTTTCAATGGCATTGTTCCAATCGCGCACTGGCTTGGAGCCAAATACCATCCTGCCGCAACTTCGGGAAGCGCGTGACCGTGGGTTGATCGATGCGCAAAGCGAGGACTGCTGGGTGCCAACGACCCTCGGGCAGCGCTTTTTGAACGACTTGGTTGGCCTTTTTTTACCCGGTTGAGCGCCGGCAACGCCGATCCGGTGAATCAACTTGGTGCCGATGTTTATTCACATAGACGGGGCGCGCACTGAATTTGTAACGTGAACTGCCCTTCGGCTCCAGTAAGCAGTTCGAAATCGTTTGTAAACTATTGAAATAAAACAATTTAATAAATTGATTATATTTTGATCATTTTAACAACGACTCAGTAACCATGCGGCTTTGAGGCGTTTAACCAAAATTCTTCCACAGAGTTATCCACAGCTTTTGTGGATAACCTCGGTACTTGAATTCCACGCTCTGGCGTGCTTGTCAAAAGGCGGCGTCCCTTATATAGTACGCGACCTTTTTCCAACCATGCGCCAGGCGTCTGCCTCGTGCAGGAGAAATACTATGAAAGCTGATATTCATCCGGCGTACACCGAGATTACGGTGACGTGCAGCTGTGGCTCGACCTTTCAAACCCGCTCGACGCTGGGTCAGGATTTGAATGTCGAGGTTTGCTCACAATGCCATCCGTTCTACACCGGTAAGCAGAAAATCGTTGATTCTGGCGGGCGTGTTGATCGCTTCCGTCGTCGTTACGGTAAGGGTTAAGCCTGCGGCCAATCGGCCGAGCATAACCATCAGGTGCTGCCAGTTGCCCGTCGCTGGTCTACTGGCAGCCCGACCAACAACACCCATTCGTTCAAGGGACAACGCGCAATGACCGACAAAAGCTACACGTTAACAGCCCCAGACGGCTCCACCACCGAGCTTCCCGCATACAGCGGCACTGTGGGCCCCGACGTCGTCGAGATCGGTCACTTATATAAAGAGCAAGGCGTGTTCACCTATGACCCGGGTTTTGTGTCTACGGGTAGCTGCCGCAGCGAGATCACATTTATCGATGGTCAGGAAGGCGTACTCATGTACCGCGGTTACCCGGTCGAGCAATTGGCCAAGCACTCGCATTACATCGAGGTGGCTTACCTGCTACTGAACGGCGAGCTGCCGACAGAAACACAACTCGATGAGTTTACGCATTCGATTCGACATCACACGATGTTGAACGAGTCACTGCTGCGGTTCTACAACGGTTTCCACTACAACGCGCATCCCATGGCGATGGTGTCAGGCGTTGTCGGCTCGATGTCTGCGTTCTATCACGATTCAACGGATATCAATGATCCGAACCATCGTGAGATCTTTGCGCACCGCATCATCGCGAAGCTGCCAACGATCGCGGCAGCCGCGTACAAGCATTCTCTGGGTCAGCCGTTTATTTACCCACGCAACGATCTGGATTACTGCAGCAACATGCTGAATATGTTCTTCGGTGTGCCTGCGGAGCCTTACCAGATCGATCCGGTGGCGGCTGAAGCGATCGACTTGCTGTTCATTTTGCACGCCGATCACGAACAAAACTGTTCGACCTCGACGGTTCGCATGGCAGCTAGCTCTGGCGCGAACCCGTATTCGGCGATAGCCGCTGGCATCTCGGCCTTGTGGGGCCCCGCCCATGGGGGTGCAAAC
>JBCAZB010000363.1:0-3155 GCA_038533315.1 Pseudomonadota bacterium
TAGTCATCATCTGCCAATGGTATCGCTTGATAGACAATGCCGAGGTCGCGCGTGAACTCTGTCAGCTCGGGCTCGGCAGCACGGGCACCGTATACACCGTCGCCGAAGTAGGTCGTGTACGCCTGCAACGCTTCGATCGTATCGCGTGCCGGGTCCACCGACACCAATAGGATGTCGGGGAGTGTTTCGGACGGCAAATCGTTCTGCAGAGATTTTCGTGCATCGGACAACATCTGCAATGTGGTCGGGCAAATATCGGGGCAGCGCGTGAAGCCGAAAAACACAATCGTCCAGCGATTGACGAGTGCTGTGTTGTTTAACGTTGTCGTGCGCGTTGATTGCAGCGAGAATGGCGCGATAGCTCGGGCGGGCTCAAGCACCGTAGCGTTGCGTAATGGCAGCGGACCGGGCGTTCGCTGCAACCCGAAATACAAGCCAACGGCGAAGGCGGCAACAGCCATAAACAGCGTCAGAGGATTACGCATAGGAAATCGATGATGGAAGGTCAGGAAAAAAAGGCCGGAAGGGTAAACCCGCCAACGATAGTTTACCGTATCGCGCGAAGTGACGGTACAACCGGCACGCAGATGGTGCGCTGAAATGCATTGGACGCAGCAGGTCAGAAATGCCCCGACCCTGGCCGCAGCCGCCGATGCGACCCGTCACGGGTTTGAAGCGGCGGGGCTGTTTTTTGGGCATGGCACCGATAACGCTTGGGACGAGACGCTGTGGCTCATCGCACACCTGTTAGGCATTCAATATGAGGCTGGATGGCAATCCGCCTTGCAGACGGCGCTGGATGCGCCGGCAGATGACCAGATCGTGAAGCAGTTGCTGACGATCGCTGAAGCGCGCATCGAGACGCGAAAGCCGTTGGCTTACCTGCTGGGTGAAGCATGGTTTGCGGGCCTGAAGTTTGCTGTGAATGAAGACGTTCTGGTGCCGCGCTCGCCGCTGGCCGAGCTCATCACCCAGGGATTCCAACCTTGGGTGCCGTCCGTGGATGATCTCTCCATGCTGGATTTGTGTACGGGCAGCGGTTGTATCGCTATAGCTACAGCACTGTACCAGCCGACGTGGCAGGTGGATGCAAGTGACGTGTCGGTAGCAGCGCTCGATGTCGCCGAACGCAATGTAGCCAACTACGATCTTGGCGATCGGGTGACCTTGATCGAGGCGGATGTGTTCAATGCCGCCTTGTTCCAGCAGTACCACCTTATCGTAAGTAATCCACCTTACGTCGATGCCGCCGAAATGAACGAAAGACCTGATGAATTTGCCCGTGAGCCGGTTCTGGGGCTGGCTGCCGGTGACGATGGACTCGATATCGTTAGAGCCATTCTGGCGGATGCCGCAGAGCATCTACACGATGATGGCGTGTTGATTTGTGAAGTCGGTGCCAGCGACCGGGCATTACAAGAGGAATACAGCACGGTACCATTCACCTGGCTGGAATTTGACGATGGCGGTGCGGGGGTGTTCGTACTGACCAAATCGCAGCTGCGTGCGCATAATGATGTGTTGCAGCAGAAGCGTACGGGGACGCAATGAGCGGAAATACGTTTGGAAAGTTGTTTCGAGTCACGACGTTTGGCGAGAGCCACGGTGTGGCGCTGGGCTGCGTGATTGACGGTTGTCCTCCCGGCATCGCGCTCGATGCCGAAGATATACAGGCGGATCTGGAACGCCGGCGCACAGGCAAGTCGCGGCATGTTAGCCAGCGCAAGGAGCCCGACGCCGTGCAAATCCTGTCCGGCGTATTCGAAGGGATGACAACTGGCACGCCGATCGGACTCGTGATTTACAACCAGGATCAGCGTTCTCGCGATTATGCGAAAATCAAGGACAAGTTTCGCCCAGGCCATGCGGACTATACGTATCAGCAGAAATACGGGATCCGCGATTATCGCGGTGGCGGCCGGTCATCGGCGCGTGAAACCGTCATGCGTGTTGCGGCGGGCGCGGTCGCGCGGAAGTTCCTGAAAGAGCGGCTCGGCATCAACGTGACGGGCTACGTCTCGCAATTGGGGCCACTGTCTTTGGCGGCGACCGATCTGTCGATTGTCGATAGCAATCCGTTTTTCTGTGCAGATCCCGAGCAATTGCCCGCGCTGGCGGCGTATATGGACGACCTGCGCAAGAGTGGTGATTCCGTGGGCGCCAAAGTCACTTGTATCGCAAGCGGTGTACCCGCGGGCCTCGGTGATCCGGTCTTCGATAAACTAACGGCGACCATCGCACATGGGTTGATGAGCATCAATGCTGTCAAAGGTGTCGAGATCGGTGCCGGTTTTGCTGCGGTAAGCCAGCTTGGCTCAGAACATCGCGATGAGATGCTGCCCGACGGCTTCGCAAAAAACGACGCGGGCGGCACGCTCGGCGGTCTGTCGAGCGGACAGGATATCGTCGCAAGCATCGCCCTGAAGCCAACATCGAGTATCCAGAAGTCGGGCAAGACCATCGATACCGATGGTGAAGCGACCGATATCGTCACGACCGGGCGGCACGATCCCTGTGTTGGTTTGCGGGCAACGCCCATCGCGGAAGCGATGATCTGTCTAACGCTTATCGACCATTATCTCCGTCATCGCGCACAAAACGCGGACGTCACGGTCACGACGCCCGCCATCGCGGCGAGCGCGGACTCAGAAAACAAGGCTTAGAGTTAATCAACATGGCGCAATTTGATCTGGATATTGCTGTAGTCGGTGCCACCGGCGCGGTCGGTGAGGTGATGCTCGAGATACTCGCAGAACGCGAGTTTACGAGCGGCAAAGTGCATGCATTGGCCAGTGAGCGTTCGGCAGGCAAGCGTGTCGCATTTGGCAACGCGCACCTCACCGTTGCTGATTTGGCGACCTTCGATTTTTCGTCGGTCGCCATCGCTTTGTTCTCGGCGGGCGGCAGTGTTTCGGAAGCGTATGCGCCAGTCGCGGCAGGTGCGGGCTGCGTTGTCATTGACAACACGTCCCATTTCCGTCGGGAGGCGGATGTGCCGCTGGTAATCACTGAGGTCAATCCCGAGGCCATCGCGGGCTATACGTCTCGGCATATCATCGCCAACCCGAATTGCTCCACCGCGCAACTGGTCGTCGCGCTGAAACCAATCCACGACGCAGCGACGATCAAGCGCGTGGTCGTCGCTAGCGACGACC
>JBCAZB010000364.1:0-3149 GCA_038533315.1 Pseudomonadota bacterium
CGGGGGCGATTGCGGCGGGTTGCAGCCGGGCCGACGACACAAAGCCAAGCGTTGACCCTTCGCCGAACAGCGGTGGTATTCAAGTGGCAGAATCCGCGCAATACGCGCGACTGGATGGCGTTGTAACGAGCCCCTACTCCACCCCGGAGACACCGAACACGTTCGATGAAGTCACCAGCTACAACAACTTCTATGAGTTTGGGACGGGCAAAACCGACCCGGCAGCTCGCGCTGACACGCTCAGGCCGCGCCCGTGGTCGATTGAAGTGTCGGGAGAAGCGGAGAAGACAGGCACGTTCGATATCGAAGATTTCATCAAGCCGCATACGCTGGAAGAGCGCATTTATCGGCTGCGCTGCGTGGAGGCGTGGTCGATGGTCGTGCCATGGGTCGGCATTCCGCTCGCGAGTATTCTGAAGCAATTCAAGCCGACTTCGAACGCCAAGTATGTCGCGTTTGAGACTCTGGTGGATCGCGAACAGATGCCCGGTCAACGATACAGCGTACTAAACTGGCCTTATCGCGAAGGCCTAACCATCGCCGAAGCAATGCACCCGCTGACCATCATGGCCGTCGGTCTGTACGGTCGCGTGCTGCCTAATCAAAACGGCGCGCCGATGCGTCTCGTCGTGCCCTGGAAGTATGGCTTCAAGAGTATCAAGTCGATTGTCGCGATACGCTTTACTGAGCGACAGCCCGCCACCAGCTGGAACCTCTCGGCGCCAAACGAATATGGCTTTTATGCGAACGTGAACCCAGACGTCGATCATCCGCGCTGGAGTCAGGCACGAGAGCGCCGTATTGGCGCGGGCGTCTTTTCACCGAAGATCGAAACCCTGCCGTTCAATGGCTACGGCGACGCCGTCGCGAGCCTGTACGACGGTATCGATTTGCGTCGCAATTTCTAAGCGTGAGTTCACGATGAACACCCGTGCAGCGTTTCGCGATCCAGTACGCTGGCTTGGAAAGCCGGTTGTGTTTTCGCTTGGCCTCGCGCCGGCGCTTTGGATTGGTTTGGTCACCTTCGGAATTGCTGGCAACGGCCTTGGTGCCAATCCTGTGGAAGCGCTACTCGACTTTTTCGGCAACTGGGGCCTGCGGTTCATACTCATTGGGTTAGCCGTCACACCGCTACGCTTATGGACGGGCTGGGCCAAGCTCACCTGGTTCCGACGCATGCTGGGTCTGTTCGGCGCGTTTTATGTCGGTTTGCATTTCGCGACTTACCTCGTGCTGGACCAGGGTCTGCTGTTGTCGGCAATCATCGAGGATGTGCTCAAACGGCCTTTCATCACGCTCGGCATGATCGCTGTGCTGCTGTTGCTGGCCATGACACTGACGTCCACACTGGCCGCTCGTCGCAAGCTCGGTAAACGTTGGCAACAATTGCACTACAGCGCGTATGCGGTTGGCATTTTGGCAGTCTGGCATTATTGGTGGCAGGTCAAGAAAGATATCACCGAGCCGCTAATCTATGCGGGCATACTGGCTATTCTGCTCGGTACACGCGTTTGGTCGTATGTGCAGAAACAGCGACGAATGGCGAGACAGCAGCCGGCAGAGCACAATAAGCTCGCGACAAGCTAGTCTGGCGCCGCATCCAAGTTGGCGGTCGACGCGAAACCGTCACACACGCCCGCAGCAACTCCCGAGCACGATGACCAAACCTCAAAAGCCAAAACAGTCCGTTGCGATTCGACCTGGTGGGCTCGACGACCAGGGCGAACTGACGTGTCGTCACTACGACGATTCGGCGGTTGCATTGCCGGAAACGTATGCGCACGGACAAGGTACAGTCGGTTTTTTGATGGATTGGTATGCGACAACGCCGAGAGGTGTGGTGCGTAAACCGCAGCGTCAGGTCTTAGCCGAGTTTTTCACGTCGATGTTGGTGCTGTCGGCCAACTTCAAATACAAGCCGGCGGTTGGCGCACTCAATTTCCTGTACTACATCGACGGAAGTTGGGAGCTCAGCCTGATCCCACCAGAACAATGGACACAAGCGCGGCAGGATGGTTTCGCCGGCAGTTGCCGGATGCTCGCCGATCGCACCTGGACAATTGAGCCATCCGAACGCCTCACAGAAGACACGGCGGTCGCCGACGCGGTGCGCCGCTTTTACGACGGCTTCAGACTCGCCATGGATACAGACGGCACGCTAGAAGATGTGCTGCCGTTTTTCGCTGGAAAATTCTCTTACTATCGCCGCCTGAACGCCAACGCACTCAGCCGCTCGCTGCGTGCAACAGCCACAATGACCGGCGATCGCGATAAATCCGCGCGCGAGTGGGCGCTGCAGCTACCATCACCGTCTCAACTGCTGCTGGGTTGAACTCGGGCGAGGGCTGATCGGGTCAGCCACTCGCTCCACCCCTCGCACGCTTGTCACCTGAATTGGTGTCAGTCATCCAAACGCGATTACCGCACACTGGTCCTCAGATTAAACTGTGAGGAAGCCGTTATGCGTCACTACCTGAAAATCGCTGTGTTGTTGTTTACTGTCTTACCGGGCGTTGTCATGAGCGACGAATCCACGACGGAAGCCGCAAAGCCAGCAGTCATCGTGAATGGCGAGACACTCTCTGAACAGGATGTCCTTGAGCTTATGCAGCTCTACGGCAGCGTCGTGCCTGGCGACTATTGGTACGACAGCCTGTCCGGCCTATACGGCAAACGAAATGGTCCGCCCGAGGGCCAGTTGCACCCCGGGCTCCGCGTAGGTGGCGCACTATCACCCTCAGCGTCTGGTGGCGGTCAGGGTCGCATGACTGGCGTGTTCATCAATGGGCGAGAAATTCACCCGATGGAGTATCGTTTTTATCAGAGTCTGTTCGGGCAGGTATTGCCCGGACGGTTCTGGATGAACGCACAAGGCATTGGCGGCTATGTCGGCGGTCCGCCGATCTTCAATGTCGTACAAGCAATGCAGCAGTCCCGCCAACGTGGCGGCAATAGCGGCTCGGTTTACATGCCGTGGATAGGCGGTAAACCCGGTACCAGTGTTGGGCGAGCATCGGATGGCTGCGTCTATATTGTGCAGGGTGATTACAGTGCCGAGTCGTGTTGATACCAGCGCGAGCGGCTGACGCCGACCGCCACAATTGATCACTTTCGATAACGTGCATCGCCACTATTCAGCGCCAGACTCC
>JBCAZB010000365.1:0-3124 GCA_038533315.1 Pseudomonadota bacterium
CGGGGCACCGGAAGCGCGCTAACCGGCGTCGCTCAAACAATGCGGAAAATCACATGACCAAGTTTCTTGACAGCGTTCGTTGCCTTACGTTGGCAGCGCCATTGCTTGTTGCAGCCTTTTTGTCCTCGCCCGCGCAGGCTGAGGGCGACGTCGAGGCCGGCAAAGTACTTGCTTACACCTGCCTCGGTTGCCACGGCATCCCGGGTTACAGAAACCCCTATCCTTCTTACCGTGTGCCGAAGCTCGGTGGACAGCATGCGGCGTACATCGAAATCGCATTAAAGGCATATCGTTCTGGCGAACGCAGCCACGCGACGATGCAGGCCCAGGCCGGCTCTCTGTCCGATCAGGATATCGCCGACATCGCTGCATACTTTGCGAGTCGCGGTGAGGCCGAGGATGCGCCTGTCGTGACGTCAGGGGTCAAAGCGGGTGAGGAAAAAGCGGCGGCCTGTGTCGCGTGTCACGGCGAAAAAGGCATCAGCATCAACGCGATCTGGCCGAATCTCGCGGGGCAGCATGAGGATTATTTGGCGAATGCGCTGAAGCAATATCGTCTTGCCAATGCAACAGAGACGAATGGTGAAAACCAGCGCAAGAACGCCATCATGGGCGGACTTGCCATCGCGCTGAGCGACGAAGACATCGATGCCCTAGCCGCTTACTTTGCGGCGCAAAAAGGGCTGTATACGACCGAACACGAGTAATCAGACTGGCGGCGGCAGTTTCATCCTGCCGCCGGTTTCTCGGTCACGCTATCAGACCGGATTTTCTCGCAGCGTTGTTGCTCGTTCGCTGATCGCGTCAAGTTCTGCCTCATCCCACCGGTCGAGATTTTTAAGCACCATATTCATGCGCGGGGCCTTGCCCAACGCAGATCTATGCCGCCTTAGGAAGTCCCAATAAAGCGCATTGAATGGACAGGCGCTTTCACCGCTTCTTTCCTTGACGTTGAACCGGCAATCGTCGCAGTAGTTGCTCATGCGATTGATGTAACTACCGCTCGCGACATAAGGTTTGCTGCCCACCACGCCCCCATCTCCGTGCAGCGCCATACCGAGTGTATTCGGCAGCTCCACCCACTCGATGGCATCCACATAGATACCGAGATACCAGTCGCAGACCGCTTTTGGCAGAAGCCCGGCGAGCGTGGCGTAGTTGCCGATCACCATCAGTCGTTGGATGTGGTGCGCGTAGCCATTTTCCAATGTATCGCCGATTGACTGGCGCAGGCAGTTCATCTCGGTGTCCGCAGTCCAAAACCACGCCGGTAACGGATGTTGGTGGTCAAAGTGATTGCGCTCTTTGTACTCCGGCATTTTCAGCCAGTAGACGCCGCGGATGAACTCGCGCCAGCCGATGATCTGACGAACGAAACCCTCGACAGCGGATAGCGGAGCACTGTCCGTGTTGTCGAGATGTGCGGCCACGACCGCATCGACCACTTCTCGCGGATTCAGAAGCTTCAGATTAATCGATGAGGAAACCAGTGCGTGATAAAGAAAGGGCTCCGATTGCCACATGGCATCCTGATAGCGGCCGTAGCAGATGAGCCGTTCTTTAATGAATGCTGTCAGTGCCTCGAGCGCTTGCTCGCGCGTGACCGGCCAAAAAAAGTTGTCCGTGTTGCCAGGGTGATCGGAAAACACGGCGTCCACATCATCGATAACCTGTCGCGTGATCTCGTCCGGTTCGAACTTTGGTATTTCGGGCAACGCGCCAGGCCCCTTCTTCGGAAAGGACTTGCGATTGTCTTTGTCGTAATTCCACTCGCCGCCGAGTGGCTCGTTACCATCCATCAAGATGTCGAGACGTTTACGCTCTTCGCGATAGAAATACTCCATCGTTAGCTGCTTACGTCCCTTCGCCCAGGTTTCGAATCGCTCGTGAGTGGCGAGGAAGTGGGTGTCGTCAAACCATCGAAGCGCAATATCGTTGTCCGCCGCAAACTGTTCTATAGCGTTCTTGAGTCGCCACTCGCCGGGCTCAACAGCCCATAGCGATTGTGCCGGTTCTGCCTTAAAGCACTCTGCGAGTCCACTGACGATTGACTCGCACTGGGCGTCCAATGTTGTGTAATCGACCTGCCATCCCGCCTTTTTGTGTGCATCTGCGAAATGCCGCATAGCGGACAAGAACAGGACCGTGCGGTGCTTGTGGCTGGCGACGTGGGCGCCTTCTTCCACGCACTCGATCATGACAATACGGTCGCGATCCGGGTTTGCCGCCTTGATCGCGGCATGTTCGGGGTCCAGCTGATCGCCCAGAACCAGAATGATGTTCCGCTGATTGTCGTTCATGTGCCTCCTCTCTCGCGGCTCGACAGCAGCCGCGAGTTGTTTCAAACTGCCGCCTTTCGCAAGGCGGACAGCCGTATCATGACAGAAACATTCGTTGACACTGCGCGGGTAGATGCCTGCGGCGGCCATATCTACTCGGTCGATACGCATTACGTGCGGCCTGGCCTTGACGCCAGCCACATCATGATCGTTGGTGATGAAGCGGCGTTCGTCGATACGGGTGTCAACAGCAGTGTGCCGGGTCTGCTGGCTGTGCTCGCGCAGCTGAAGGTGGCTCGCGAGGCCGTTCGTTATGTCTTTCTGACGCATATCCATCTTGATCATGCGGGTGGCGCAGGCAGATTGATGCAGGCGTTACCGAATGCAGAGCTCGTGGTTCATCCACGTGGTGCTTGGCACATGGCCTCGCCGGCGAAGCTGGTGGCGGGTGCAACAGCGGTCTATGGCGAGGCGCGCTTCCAGGCGCTGTATGGCGAGATAGAACCGGTACCAAAGTCGCGTCTGAAAATTCCAAAGGACGGTGAGGTCATATCACTCGGTGGTCAATCGCTCGAGATCATCTACACGGAAGGGCATGCACGTCATCACTATTGTTTATGGCACCCCTCAGCGGGCGGTATTTTCACTGGAGACAGTTTCGGTATTTCCTATCGCGTCTTCGATAGTGACAACGGTGCCTTGGTCTTTCCGACCACGACCCCCGTTCATTTTGACCCTGAGGCCGCGCATGCATCAGTCGATCGAATCGTCGCTACCGGCGCTCGGTTTGCCATACTGACGCACTACAGCCGCGTCGATGATCTACCGACACTGGCGACGCAACT
>JBCAZB010000366.1:0-3102 GCA_038533315.1 Pseudomonadota bacterium
ATGGCAGACCGGCCGTATCAAATGCAGGAGCATCGGTATGATCAGGGGCACCCGGCAGTCGCAGACTTCTTGCGGCGAGTACGCGCGTTGACGGACAAATATGACGCAACCTTTACCGTGGCCGAGGTGGGTTCTGCTGATCCACTGCCGCAAATGCGCGAATTCACCGCGCCGGGAGTGCTGAACTCCGCTTACAGTTTTGATTTTCTAGCCGCGCCTCGGCTGGATTCTGATGCGTTACGCGCATCGCTCTGCGCGTGGCCAAATAGCGAGCCTGATGCGGCGTCCTCTGTGTCGTCGACCGTCGCAGGCTGGCCGTCCTGGGCTTTCTCGAATCACGACGCACCGCGTGTGGCGAGTCGCTGGACGAATAAACAGCCGAATGCACGCAGCAGCAAGCTTTTTGCGCTGTTACTGTTATCACTGCGCGGCAATGTGTTTATCTACCAGGGCGAGGAACTGGGCCTGGCGCAGGCCGACATTCCGTTCGAGCAGCTGGTCGACCCCGAGGCCATCAAGCACTGGCCCAAAACGATGGGTCGGGACGGCGCACGCACACCGATGCCCTGGCAGAGACACGCTCCGCACGCCGGGTTCTCGACACACTCCCCGTGGTTGCCGATAGCATCGAGTCACGCAACGGCAGCGGTCGATCAGCAGGTACAAGACCCATCGTCAGTGTTGCACTTTTTTCGCGAGCTGCTTGCGTTGCGGCAGGCATCGCCCGCGTTGCGTCGCGGGCACTTGGAGTTTCTCGAGTCTGCAACGCCACTGATTGTCATTCGACGCTGGCATGACCAGGAACAATGGCTCAGCGTTATCAATGCCACGGATGACACCGCGACTTTTGAGCGACCGGAATCCACCGAGTCGGTATCGCGGCTGCTGGTCGGCGATGTGCAGGGAGAGACCACGCTTACGTTGGCCGCGCAGAGCGCCGTATTGATGCGCTTAACTTAGCGTTAAGCGTGATTGTTGTCGGCCAGTGGCGGCAATCTCTGGGCCAGCAATGCCTGACGATTAATCTGACAGAACGCTGTGTGGAACCGAGCGGCGGCGTCGAACTCACGAAGTCGCTGTGCCGCGATCGTCAGATACAACAACACAAAAGCATCATCGATGCTGCCATCGTTCTGACGCCACACATCTTTTAACATCGGCGCAGCAATTTGCTCTTCGCGCTTCAATACATGCGATGCCGCCCGTCTTGCCAGAATCGCCGATTTTGCTGGAGTTAGCTTCTGTGCCTGTTGCAAGGCGCTATCGAGTGTCAGGAAGTCAGGGGTTTCTGCGGCGAGTTCAATGTCGGCTTGCAGCAGCAGCAACGGCAGTTGGTCGGTTTTTTCACTGCTGGCGATTTGCTGGCGCAGACGGGTCCGAGCCGCGTCAACTTGCCCCGCGGCCGCCATCGTCTGTGTATGCAGTGCCGCAAGTGTCAAACTATCGGGATACTTTTGAATGAGCTGAGTCGTTTCCGTGTGGGCGGGTTCTACCTCGCCTTTGCTGAGCAACTGCATGACGTGGTCTCGTTCGGCAGCGATGAGTCGATCGTCGATCGTCTGCTGGGTCATGAATGGACTCAGCAGAATGCCCAGCCCATCGGATACCCCGTGACCAACGCGAAACGGCAGCAGGTTCATCACTACACCGAGAATGATTGCGATGATCAGACTCTGCAATGCGATCCATCCGATCGCCTCGGTTTCCTGAAAGATCTGCGCCCAACCGAATGTCGTAACAAGGACCGCGAGTAGAGCCAGTTCAGCGCCGGGTCCCGCTGCATACACCAGCGCCGACTTCCACCGCATGCCGTCGGCACCTTGTGGCTCAGGCAAGACATACCCTTCGAGCGGCACCAGTCGCAGTTTGACCAGCGTGTCGCCAACGCGGCCGCGCCACAGTGTCGGGCCGAATCCGATCACCATCTCACGCACTCGCCAGCCAACCGCTGCAGCGACAAACGCGTGGCCACATTCGTGCAGCACGAGAAGCGGAACCCAGAATACAAATATCAGCAACACACTGAGCTTGACGGCGGAGTACTCAGTAAAGAGATCCATCAGCAGTGCAAAGGAAAAAGCGGCGATGGCGATGCCACTAAACCAGCGTTCGCCAGTCGTCATCGGTCGTCGGTCTGCGGCAATTTTTAGATCGGTTAACACAGTGTATGTCTTGCGTTTATCCAGCTACCGATACGGTATCACGAAGTGGTTGCTTACCCGATGCAAGACACGTGTTGTCGGTCGCCGTCTAACCTGGTTCGTTGATTGGCATGGGACAACGCCCATTGTCGTTGCAGCCTAATAGCAGCACCGCAGCAAGGAGGAAGCTATGCGTATGCTCTCATGGATTTGTTTATGCCAGTCTGGTGCCATCATCTTGTTACTGCTTCAACTTTCGCAGCCGATCGGGCCGGAACCAGTGCAGCGCGTCATAGCGGCACAACCGATACACAGTGCTGCAAATGCGATCAGTGAGACTGACGTACAAGCGTGGATTCGTGCGGCTGTTCAGGCTGTGGCAATCGAGCGTCCAGTCCGCGCACTGTCTGTGCGGGACGGCGACGCGGGTGATGCGCCGTCAGTCGATGCCTTGCACGATGAGGTATTGGCCGAGCTACAGATAATGCAAGCACAGGCCTATGCCAGTGCGGCCGACATGGAAGCGTTGCAAGCGAAGATCGCGCGTTTACCCAAGCCACAGCGGCATAACGTCATGAACGCGCTGACTCAGGCGATGAACGATGGCCGTATCAACGGCCAGCTCTATTAGCGGCGTGCGCTGACACTGATATGGAGAATCTGATGATACGAAAATGCTTAGGCGCATTGATGGCAATGTTGTTGAGCGGACTTGCTATGGCAGGTCAGTACACACCACAACCACTGACGCTCGATCTGGTTAACCGCACCGCGGGTGGCGGCATGGTGACCGTTCGATTTTCATCCAACGACACCGAGTACATAGGTTGCGGTATTCGCGCATTCGATGACGGCGCTGGTGGTGCGACCTGGTTCGGCTTTTGCCAGGCGCGGAATGAAAAAGAAGAGGTTGGATTTTGTAATACCGCAAATCCCGAACTTCTGAGCGCCATCATGGCCG
>JBCAZB010000367.1:0-3084 GCA_038533315.1 Pseudomonadota bacterium
GCCAGCATATGACCCACATCCTCGGCAACAGAGCGAATTGAGATTTGCGTACATTCCAGCTCCATTTTCCCGGCTTCGATCTTCGAGAAGTCGAGTATGTCGTTGATGATGTGTAGCAATGCGGTGCCCGAGTTGCGAATCGTCTCTGCATAGCGTCGGTCGCTGGCCGATAACTCAGAGGTCAACAACAACTCGGTCATGCCGAGAACGCCGTTCATTGGCGTGCGAATCTCGTGACTCATCCTCGCGAGGAATTCGCTTTTCGTGCGGTTAGCGCTTTCGGCGCGTTCCTTTTCCTCGAGCAGCGCTTGTGTGCGTTCTTCGACGCGCTGCTCCAGCACATCACGCGCGCGCACCGTCTCGTTCCGATAGTGTCGTAGGCCATCGACCATAACATTGAAGCCATCGACCAGCTTACGTAGCTCGCCGCCAGCTTCGCTATTGACCTTGTGTGAGAAGTTGCCTTCCGATACGTCGCGTAGACCGACCATGACATCATAGACTGGACGCAGGAGACGACCGGCCAGTCCGTATGCAAGTAGGCTGATTGCAAAGACGATGGCAATCGCGGTCACCAGGGTTAACAGAACCTTACCGCGCAACTCTTCCCGAATCGGAGAAAACTCAAACAGCAACGCGACGTCACCAAGCTTCGTCCGGGCGGTCTCTTCCTGATCGCCCTCAATATCGCCAAAGGTGGACGCATAGACGGGTCGGGTATGTCGAATTGTGTGGCTGCCGCCCAGTGGGGATAGTTGTAGCGACTCAATACCGTTCCTGACGTTTTTGAGTTGCTGGTCTGACAACGCACGAAACACTTCCTGATAGATTTCGTTGCCGTCGGTATCGAGTACGCTGACGCCAGCAATCGTCGGTACGCGGCTGATCAGGTCTGCGGCGGTTGCGAGCTCCGGTGCACTCTCGGTGTATAGGCCGAACTCGGCGGCTTTGGCAAACGACTCACTGAACAGCAATGCAGACGACAACGCTTGCTCCTCGGCGGCTCTGATAGATGACGATATCGCCAGATAACTATTGAGTGCGCTACTGACAATGATCAATGAGACGGCGAGTATCACCATCTGCTTTTTCAGACTCATTGCACTGAAGCGTTTCTTGAGGCTAATTCGCGGCATAGGTCACCAGATCGCCCGCTGTGGCAGGTTCAATTCGCAGTCGGTAGACGGCAGCGCTCTTCGGATTGATCAGATAGCGTTGCGCAGCGGCAGGAATCGGCAACGGCTCGAGGACCGGCTGGCGCTCGCCAGAAACGATCGATTCACACAGGGTGCCGTACGAGCGTCCCAAGGCGTCATAGTCCACAGCGAACGAAAACACGGCACCATGTCGCACCCAACCACTGGTTGGTCCGACAACGGGTAAGCGTTGTCGCAGGCAGAACACCAGAATGTGTCGGGCCGTGAAGTTGTTATAGATGGACGGATCAGAAAAAGCGAACAGGACATCAGCGCGACGCGCTACGTAGTTAAGTCCGTCAGTGATTTCCTCCCGTTTGTAAACCGGGTATGAGACAAGACTCAGATCGTGACGCTCGGCAGCATCCCGCAAGGCGGTCATCGCATCACTATTTTCATCACTGGTCAAAACACCTAGTGAGCCAATTTGCGGCAATGTCGCGGTCAGGCGCTGGAGGTACTCATCAAAATTTGGCACCAGCAAAGTTGTCGCGATGGGGGAATGCTGCTCCTCGGGTATGGGGGCGGAGAGTGCTGTGTGGCAAATCGACACGTCGCTGGTTAGCGTTGGATTGTCGTTATGCAGCGCTTCGGCGGCTGCGTCACCGATCGTCACGATTAGAGCCTGAGGGTCGCCGCTGATCGCGCTGGACAGATAGCTGGACTGTGGCAGGTCCAGTCGTTGAACACGATGCGCTACCAGAGCTTCTTGCAGGCCGCCAAAGATCGCATTCTGGCTCTCACTACTGTAGTCGTAGAGTACGACCGTACTCTGTGTGCTCGATTGTGCGCCGGCAGCGCGAGCCGACCGCACGCTGGCGGCGACGCAGCCAGCACCAAGAACGAATTGACGACGCGTCAATGGCATCGTTTTACAGGCGCCATGTCAGATCGACGCCGATCGTTCGACCAGGTTGTCGAAGGGTGTCCGTTTGGTGATACGGTGCAACAGGATCGAACACCTCACTGTCTGTTGCGTTGCGCAGCCGGAAGTCTATCGCGAGGCCTTCCACTTGCGGCGGTTGCCAGCGTAATGAGCCAAAAACCTGTAATGCGCTGCCGACAGGGGCACGCAAATAGCTGAGTTGGCTACCTCGGTAGCGTGCCTCAATGGTACCTGTCAGTGTTGGCGTGATACGCCAATTGGATAGGCGCACGTTGGTCATCAGGCGCGGCGCGAATAGTGCTCGCTCGCCCGTTGTGTCGTTTCGGCTGCTTGACCAACTGACGTTGGCGCTAAGATCGAAGTGACGGAACTGGAAACGACGATCGAATTCTATGCCATAACTCGAAAAGTCATCGGGAGAGTTGGCGTACTGTGGTCCGGCGCCGGGCGTCGCAGCCAGTGGTGTGACCAGATTGTTAAACCGATAACGATAGACAGACACATGCCACTCATTGCCGCGCGACTCCGACGCGAGTTGTATTTCAGTGGTGTGTATATCTTCCTTGATCAGTGTCGACTCTGCTGCGGGACGCGCGAAAGCATTCGAATCCTCCAGCCAGTTAGGTACCCGACTGGCAGAGCCGAGCAGCAATTTGAGAGCCTTGTCGTTCCCAATATCTTTGATCCAGGCGAGGCGCGGATTCAGAATACTTCGAAACCGAGATTTCTTGTCGACGCGCATGCCAATAATGGCGCGGCTTGTGTCCGTCAGTCTGATTTCGTCCTCGATAAAAACAGAATCGAATCGACGACTTTCTTCAGGGCGGCCGACAACGAGATCGTCCACCAGTGTTGTCGATGTCATCGGTGATTTATCGGAAAAAAACAGGCCGCCCGTTAATTTGTGGATACCAAACGTCTGACTGATATCGGCTTCCAGCGTCAGTGTTCTTGTATCAACCAGACCGGCGGAGACGATACGTACCGGAAACCCGCCGACAG
>JBCAZB010000368.1:0-3069 GCA_038533315.1 Pseudomonadota bacterium
GTCACCCCCGAAGCCGTTACGCGACACACCTGCAGCGCTAAGATCGCAATACATGCATTGACACCCCACGACTTATTATTCAGTACGCCGGTGCCGGCCACGACCGACAGACCGGCAAACAACAGGTCCATCAGTATCGGCATGAGCGATAGCGACGAAAAACTATTCATCAACGGCATTGACGCGGTGATCAAGATGTAAAGCGCCACACGTTTAGCCCAGACGTGATTCAGTGACGTTGCTTCGCGGGAGGCAACAGAGCTAGCGGTCGACTCAGATACCGACACCGGAGCCCGGTTTGCGGCCTGATCGGCACGATGCGCTGCCGACATTGAGGCGGCGTTTTCCTCAGCGATACTGTCAGGTACCGGTTCAGATTCCGCGGCACTATGCACCGGGCTATCTGGCCACATCATTCGTTCTAAGAAAGTTTGCACCGGTACGTCGGTCTCTCGACGATCTCGCTTGGCCTTTTCAGCCCGAAGCGCCTGCTCGATTTTCGGATACTTTTCGCCGTTAACACTCGTGAGCGCTTGATCGAGCTCCACATCACTGTAACTCGCGTAGTCTGCGATAGCCTCCGATGGCTTTATATCGGGTTTTGGCCTGGAGAGAGGCGCACTGTCGCGCGCGGCTTTTTCCGCCCTTAGCGCTGCCTGTATTTCGGGATACTTGTCACCATTGACGCCGTCGAGGGCTTGCTTCAGCTCTTCATCGCTGTAGGTCGAGTAGTCCATTGTTGCCATCTTAGTCTCCACCATCCATTGCGGCGAGCCGAGACTGTAGACTGCCCACGTGAATCTCGAGTTTGTGACCATCGGGATCCAGAAAATAGATGGACTGGCCTTCGCTACGATTCTGTTTCCAGATTGGCACATTGGCCGCGCGCAGTGACTCCAAAAATGCGTCAAAATCTTCTTCGGAAACATCGAATGCAACGTGCGTGTAATCCGAACGCGATTGATCTCGAGCCGCATCATCCAGCGATAAACACAACCAATCTGAACCAGCCTCAAAGTAAGCGCCACCGTCGTAGCGTGACGCCAGGCGGAAACCGAGCACTTGCTCGTAAAATCGCACAGAGACATCCAGATCAGATACCGCGAGTGTGATGTGATTGATGCCTCGAATCATGTGCCCATCATCTCTTATCAATGAACGAGCAGATACACCCACATGCCGAGCACTGCCAGAAAATTGATCGTGAAGACAATGCCGCGGAGGCGAATGTTATTTGTGCAGATCTGAACCAGGCTGTGCAGCGCACGACCGCCGATGAACACCCATGCGAGAACAAGAAATCCATGCTCATTGGCAATACCGAGAACAATGCCAAGAATACTGACCGCATAAAATAGGACCGGCCATTCGAATTGATTGCTCAGGTTCGCACTGACCTTCTTCTCCAGTTGTGACCAAGGCTTGTTATCGTTCTTAGTCTGAGTTGAGCCCCACACTGCCGGCGCTCGTACGACGGTAAGCAATGCATACAACAGTGTCGCCAACAGAACGTGAATAAGCATCGGCAACAGGATTGGATGAGTTTCTATAACTGCCGTCATCTCATGAGCCGGTTGTATTGGTATTCGGACTAATGCGCTAGCGACACTCCAAAACTCGCGCGCCAGCCGCTCAACTCTACCCCAGAAACAAGGCATCTGGCCTACAGGCAACCGCGATTTTTTGTCATGCTGCGACGCACAAAATGTCGTTTGTTCACCTAATAGCCCAGGCGTAGCTTGATCAGCATCATCGGCATTGCGCCGCTGATCATTGCAACCCCCAAGGAGATTTCAGCGATGGATATGATCAAGGAACCAAAATGGATAGTGGCACTGGCGATCAGTTTTTTGACCTCCGGTGCAATCGCTTCCGACGCAGAATTCAAAACGAGCGCTTTCATTATGAGCGCCGTTGAGGACTCGGCCGCTGGGAAGCAAATTATGGCTGGCGAATACGAAGCAGCCGCGGACGACATTCGGAACGACGGACGACAGCGTTACGATGCATTCGCTAAGGCGACCAATCTGTGTGTCAGCTTGACGCTGAGTGACGAACTGGATGCCGCCGAAGCGCATTGCGAATCGGCGGTACAGCAAAGCCGTAACCTCAAGCACCTATACAAGCTGGGGGTCGATGGTCGAGCCAGTCCCAAGTTATCGTATGCGATTGCGCTGTCGAACCTGGGTGTACTGAGAGTGATGACGGGCGACCTGGATACTGCTGAAAGCCACTTTGAAAAAGCAGCGAGCATTGCAACGAGGCTCGATAGTCCTGACCACAACTTGAGTCGACTACAAAAAGTGCGCAGCAGAATTGCTAAGCGCTAGACGTACATAACTCGCACGTTCGCATGGCGACCAGACAAGACAGACTGGTCGCCATGCGATGCTGGGCACAAGCGCAACAAGCGCTTGTTAGATGCTTTAAGCACCTCCGTACCACCTCAGCAGTACACCGCTCCGCAATCCGGCGGGAATGGCGGTGGCGGCGGTGGTGGCGGTGGCGGCGGCGGTGGTGGCGGAGGCGGTGTGCCGGCTACATGGCACTGCGGCCAAACGAAGGCATCTTCACCCCCCGGGAAGTCCTGCCATGCGAACAACTCGATCTCGGCGCGTCGTGCGTAGGACTTCAGGCCGAGGTGACTCTCAGCGATCACCGACGACAACACACCGTAAGTCCAATGCGTGCGCGTTAACCCTTGGTAATACACATCACCATAGCCATTGAATACCGTATAACGTTTGGCGTTTTCGACCGGTGCAATGGTGTACTGCGGGTTGCACGGATCGATTGCCTCAGCACGCCCGATGAAGGTCGCCGGCGCGTCATGATAAACATCCAGAATCACGCGCTGTGCTGATCGCTGTACGCGAAGGCGGATGTTGACCCCGCCGAAGATACGACTCCAGTCAGTGTTTACAAAGTCATCCAGCGCTTGAATCGCTTGCTGCTCAACACTGCCGACAGCCGCAACGGCGTTGCCGTAATAGCTGTTCAGCTCGTTGATCAGATAAGCGCGCAAACCCTGTAGATTAATCGACAGGTAATTTGATAAATCGAAACTGG
>JBCAZB010000369.1:0-3056 GCA_038533315.1 Pseudomonadota bacterium
ATTTACAACCGATCATTACTCACCACTTTCGACTGGACGATTTCCAGGAAGCGTTCGACACGATGGATAGCGGCCAGTCCGGAAAAGTCATTCTCGACTGGGTCGCCTGACCACTATCCATTGCGTAGCGAGCTATTTGATCTCGCAGAAGCACTCCGCGTATACACCCCCCGGATCATTGAACCGAGCGAGTGAGACCAGCGCCTGCTCTGCACGCGCCATCAAAGACTCCAATTGCGACGGCTCGCGTACGAGCAAGGATGCCGGCACGCCCAATCGGGCCGCGCCATCGATCAGGTTCAGCAAGAATTGCTCTTCGTCGGAAAGTGTTGGCTCGATGTAACGGACTTCGTAGCTATCCAACGCCGCCTGCTCTGCGGCAATCGACACAGCGTCGTCCAAGGTGCCCATCGCATCGACCAGGCCGTGTCCCAGCGCAACCTCGCCGCTCCAGACTTGACCCTGCCCGACAGTGTCGACGGCCTCCAGCGTCATATCACGGTACTTGGCAACGCCGCCGATGAAATCCTGATAGCCATTTTCAATGTTGAGCTGCAGAATACGACTGACCTGATCGCTTGGGGTGATATCTGCACGCAACGCGTTTGCCAGATTCGCCGTGCCAACACCGTCCGTTGAAATACCCAGTCGAGCCAGTGAATTTTCGAAGGACGGGAACATACCGAAGATACCAATCGACCCGGTGATCGTAACGGGCTCCGCCAGAATCTGGTCGGCCGCCATCGAGATCCAGTAGCCACCCGACGCCGCAACGCCTCCCATCGATGCGATGACCGGTTTGCCCGCAGCCTGAAGATTCAGGATCTCATCGCTGATAATGTCAGACGCGAACGCACTACCCCCGCCGCTGTCGACACGCAGCACTACTGCCTTGACCTTGTCGTCGGTGCGCGCGTCGCGCAACAATCGCGCAGTCGAGTCGCCGCCGATCATTCCCGGTGGCGCAGAGCCGTCCACAATCGACCCGGAGGCCACCACAACCGCCACAACGTTGTCCGCTTCTTCCTCTATCGTCAGCGCTCGTGTGACATCGAGATAACGACGGTAGCTGACTTGCGCAAAAGTCGATTCGTCGTCTTCGTCGGCTCCAACCAGAGCGGTCATCTTGCTGCGCATGTCGCTGCGAGTCGCCAGCTCGTCGACCAGTCCCAGACGTAACGCGACCGCACCGAGGTCGCCTTCGTCACGGGCCAGCTCGACGTCCAGATTATCGGCGAGATTTTGCAGAGTGCCCTCAGATAGACCACGCGCCGCTTCCACATCCGTCACATAGGCGGCCCACAACTCGTTCAACAAACGGCCTGAGTTCTCGCGATCTTCATCCGACATCGAGTTGCGGATATAGGGCTCGACGAAGCTCTTGTGCGTGCCGACCTTGTAGACATTCCAGTCGATAGAAAGTTTGTCCAGCGCCTCTGCGTAGTAATTCCGGAATCGACCGAAGCCCTGCAGTAGCACGGCACCGCGTGGGTCGAGCAGAACCTCATCGGCGTGTGCCGCCAGAAAATACGCCTGCTGGCTCATCATGCCACCATAGGCGATGACGGGCTTGTCGGTTTGATTTCTAAAGTTTACCAAGGCACGCGCGACAGCCTGTAGCTCCGACATGCTGCCACCAGCAAGGCTGTCGACGCCCAGGAATACTGCCGGGACATTCGCGTCATCGGCTGCCAGTTCCAAAGCCTCCACGATATCGCGCACTAGCGTCTGCGGCTCCGCCTGGCCCAGCAACTCATCCACCGCACGGTCAAATGGTGTCCCAGCAAGCTGCTCAGTCAATGCACCCTGTGGGCTGATAACGAGCGCGGCGCGATCTGGCAGGGTCGGCGCACTCGGCGACATGACAGCAAACACGACCATAAAAATGACGGCCAGTAACAGGAAGTGCAGAATTTTTCGCAGGCCATTAAAGCCACGCCAAATCCATGAAAAAAAGCGAACCAGCGGATTGGTGGAAGCAGACATAATCTCTCTCGGTGGGAATCACTAATGGGCAGAGCCTACCCGATTTTTGGGTATGGATCAGCACCCGCACGACGCGACCGCGCGGATCACTGGTACCGCTCTAGCGCAGAAAGACGAGCGACAGTTGCGGCCAGAACGTAATGACGACGACCGACAGCATGAGAATCAGCAGGAACGGCAAAGTCGCTCCATAGACTTCGGTGATCGGTCGTTCAAACCGGTAGCTCGCGATGAATAGATTGAGTCCGACGGGTGGCGTCAGGTAGCCGAGCTGCATCGCCGACAAGAAAATCATGCCCAGATGAATCGGCTCAATCCCATACTGCAAGGCGACCGGCAAAATCAATGGAACGACCAGCACCAGTGCCGAGAAAATATCGAGGATCGCGCCCAACACAAGCAAAAACAATAACAGCAGCAACAAGAAGCTGGTCTGACCTTCAACGAAACCACTGATCCAGGCAAGCAACTGTTGAGGTACGCCCGCGTCAATCATCACGTTGGTCGAGGCCAGTGAGACGCCGAGAATAATAAGAATTCCACCTACGAGCAGCATCGACTCTCGCATGATCTCCGGTAGACGTCGCAATGGAATCTCGCGCAGGATAAACACCTCAACGATCAACGCATACAGGGCCGTCACCGCCGCTGCTTCGGACACAGCAAAGTAGCCAGAATAAATGCCACCCAACACAACGATCGGCAACGGCAACTCCCAGACACTCTCGCGCAGCGCGGCCCCTACAGCACGCCACGAAAACGGTGCGGTCTGCTGTGCTTCACCACGGTTTTTCCACAAGCAATACGCCGCCAACATGACGAGCATCAGCAGACCAGGCAACACACCTGCGACAAACAGATCGTCGATCGGCACCTGCGCAACGATGCCGTACAAGATCAACGGTAGCGATGGCGCAAACAACAGGCCCAGACTGCCTGCCGACGTGACCAGTCCAAGATTGAATTTTTTTTCATAACCCGCTTCGGCGAGCGCTGGAAACAGGATGGCACCGATAGCGATAATCGTTACGCCTGAGGCACCCGTGAATGCCGTGAAGAAAGCACAAGCA
>JBCAZB010000370.1:0-3048 GCA_038533315.1 Pseudomonadota bacterium
GCAATACTCGATGTTTGGGGAATCGTCGGCCGCGATCAGCAGCACTTTGTCCGGACCCTGCGGTACGAAAGTAAACAGCCAATGTTGCTGACTGTCCGTATCGGAAACCGATTCACAACGTGCAGAACGCCCTGCCAGCGCGCCGCGAATGCCATGTTCGACGCGTGCCAGCGTTGGCCCTGACCACAAATCACGAATGTGTTGCTCCCCACCCGTAGTTTGTAGCGAACGCTGAATCTCCCCTTTGCGTGTCACCACCATTGTGTGACTCACCGCCGGGCTTCGCTCAGCATTTGTTATTGATGTTCTCGGTGCCAAGTTGCCACCATGCCGCTCCTCCGGACTCCGGTTAATAGCAACTGCAACTATCGTTTGTCATCTCACAGACCGGGATTTGAGAACTGTGTCCGGTAAAGCACTGCACTGGCAGAACACAGGTCAAGCTTTGCATTAAGACAAAAAGGCACCGCATACAGTTTTTGTTCCTGCCGCGCCTCTTTTTATGGTCCAAAACGCGCAAAAACAAGCGCAGAATCGCGAGATTACGTTAAATTAATCATCGTCGTTGGCATCGAGAATACCGAGCTCGGTCTCCGTAAAATAGTCATCCCAGTTTTGCTCTGGTCTCGCAGCTTGCAGACTCTGCCATTGAGCCCTCGCGGCGCTCACTTGTTGATCCGCCAACAGTCGCTTGATCCGCTCGACCGAGGCCATCAACGATTCGCTGTCAATCGGGAGATCGGCAACTTCTGCACGCTCCCGTATTCGCATTCGGTCACCCGACTTCGCTGGCGGCGGTACTTCAACCGTCGCGAAGGCTTTGGCCATCGCGTTGTTTTCTGCCTCGTCGTCGGCAAACGCAACCCGATCCGCTTCTTCACTGGGACGCGCGGCCGCTGGGGCTGTGGGCACTGCTTCAACGACACTGACACCTGTCGGACTGCGTCCAAACTCGACAATCTCAGCCTCAGCACTGACAGGCTCCACGGTCAAGGTCGGTTCACTGACGACAACCTGCTGATCGGGGGCACGCTGCGGAATCGTGCTCTCGGTGTCCAAGGCTGGCTCGATGTTCACTGACTGCATTTTCAGTGTTGCGCCTACCGCGAGGACAATGGCCGCTGCGAGTCCTACACGCGGCAGCCAACGATTCTGGTTGCGTGAATCCGGAGCCTGCACGGCTGCATGCGCAGCCGCCAGAATGCGTGCATCGATGTCAGATGGCGACTGTACGGGTGGTAACTCCGCATACGCATCCTGGATCAACGTATTGTCATCGCCCGCGAAATTCTCGCTATTGCCGTTGTTCGAGTTAGTTGTCATCTGCATCCACCTGACAATAACGACGTAACTTGGCCATCGCGTAACGTAACCGACTCTTGATGGTCTCTCGTTTGACCTGCATCACCGATGCTATGTCATCGATAGTCATGTCACTCTCCTGATACATCAAGAACACACATCGCTGGGCCTCCGGCAGCGCATCGATGCCAGCGGCAATACGCTCACCGAGCTGTTCTCCCATAACGCGAGTGTCTGGTTCCACCGCCTCGTCTCCAGGTACCGCCGCGATATCAGCGTTGGTGAGTTCGGCAATAGCTCTGCGACGTCCCTGCTTGCGGTAATGATCAATCAGTCGGTTCTTTGCCAATCGGTACAAATACGTTGAGAACTTCGCCGCGGGTTCGTATTGATCTCGGCTCCGTACAAGCTTCAGCCAGACGTCTTGGAACAACTCCTTCGCTACGGCAGTCGCACTACACTGCCGGACGAAGAAGCGATACAAGCTATCCTTATGCCGGTCATACAGAATATCGAAAGACGCCGCATCGCCATCCCTGTAGCGGCGCATCAAAGTCTCGTCCGTCACCCCCGCATCCATTTCTGCAGTCTAGTCAGATACAGGGGCAACGGTCAAAGATCGACTAACGACCGCTCGCGCGATTCGCGGCGGCAGGGACCGGCTGCAATGAATCTGCCATGCGCACCATCGCGACAAACTCCGCACGATACCCAAACGGATCATCGCCACGCGCGGACTGTGCCAGAGCGACGGTATCGCCGAGTTCGAAACCCGTGAGGTAATCGGCACCACGTAACTGTTGACCAAACGCCGCTACCGCCGCTGAGAAACGAAAATTCTCCGAAGCGTTACGCCACGCCTGTTGCAACTCCTGTTGCTCGATTGGCCACTCCAGCAGCGCGCTCTTACTGCCACCCGGCTGCTTATAGCGCAACCTCAGGAAGGCAAGCTCATCGCTAACGGCCGGTGTTTTTTTCTTTGCGTAACGCAATGGATCCGTCAAGCGCCCTTCACTTCCCACCAAAGCGATCTCATAGATCGCCGTGACGGTATGACCGGCGCCAATTTCGCCCGCATCAATCTTGTCGTTATTGAAGTCCTCCCGCGCCAACAGCCTGTTCTCGTATCCGATCAGGCGATACTCCGCAACCACGGCGGGATTGAACTCGATCTGGATTTTGACGTCTTTGGCGATCGTCATCATCGTGGCATTGAGCTCATCAACCAGCACCTTACGTGCTTCGTTTGGCGTATCGATGTAGGCGTAGTTGCCATTCCCAATGTCAGCCAATTGTTCCATCAATGCATCATTGTAGTTCCCACGACCAAACCCCAACGTGGTCAACGCAATCCCCTGCTCTCGGTTGTCTTCAATCAATTCCTTTAGCGCTTCGATATTCGTTGTGCCAACATTGAAATCGCCATCCGTTGCTAGAATCACGCGATTGACCCCATCTTTGACGAACGCTTGCGTCGCCAACGAATACGCTTGCTTGATGCCCGCCTCCCCGTTGGTCGAACCGCCCGCCTGCAATCGATCTAATGCCGCGGCAATCGTTGCGTAGTTGTTGCCCGACGTCGGTTCGAGCACAACGCCTGATGCACCGGCATAGACGACGATCGCAACGGAGTCGTTCTCATCCAGCTGTTTGGTCAGTTGCTTGAGTGAGTACTTCAGCAAGCCCAACTTGTCAGGGGAATTCATCGAACCCGACACATCCAGTAAGAACACGAGATTGGATGAG
>JBCAZB010000371.1:0-3025 GCA_038533315.1 Pseudomonadota bacterium
AATTGATGGCTCGCATCGGCCACCGACGCCGTAGAAACCGCGCAACGACACGCCACGCTTACAACAGGCAACCGACGCAGTCGTTATTGCCAACGAACGCGTCAAACGCATCCGTACATCTCCGTGCGGACCCAGACCCGGACGATTTCGGTCGTTCGGGTCTTTTTTTCGTTTCGATCTTGTGACGATCGCGTTATTGTTCTCCCAGTCGTTTGTAGAGAATCACTGTCATGCCAAGCCCCAGCCACCGACTCGAGCACGTTCGCTATGAAATTCGCGGCGCACTGGCACGACGCGCCCATGAGATGGAGAAGCGTGGTCATGAAATCGTCCACTTGAACATTGGTAATCCTGGGCGATTCGGCTTCCGGACGCCTGAGACCATGCGGCTTGCCATGATCGAAAACCTGCCTGCCGCTGAGGGCTACTGCCACCAGAAGGGTATATTCCCTGCCCGTGAGGCGGTTGTCATGCAGCAGCAGAGCCGCGGTGTTATGGATGTCAGCGTAGATGAAGTGTTTATTGGCAACGGTGTCTCCGAACTCATTGACCTGACATTGCGAGGTTTGTTGAACCCTGGCGATGAAGTGCTGGTGCCCAGCCCGACCTATCCGTTATGGACAGCATCTGTTGTTCTCAATGGCGGCACGCCGGTGCATTACGACTGCCTACCGGAAAACGCGTTCTTGCCGGACGTCGACGCAATGGCCAGCCAGATCACAGAAAAAACACGCGCAATTGTGCTGATCAACCCGAATAATCCCACTGGTGCCGTTTATCCTGAAGCACTGCTAAAAGGCATTGCCGCATTGGCGCGACGCCATGGATTGGTACTGATGTCCGACGAAATCTACGACAGCATGCTGTACGACGGGGCGGCGTTTGTACCGATGGCCACGTTGGCGGATGGCGCACTCTGCATTACCTACAGCGGGCTCTCGAAGGTTTACAGGGCTTGCGGCTATCGGGTGGGTTGGTGCTCTATCAGTGGTACAAGCGCAGAAAGCGTTGGGTATCTCCAGGGTCTTGAGTTATTGGCAGCATTGCGTTTGTGCAGCAATGTGCCGGCGCAATGGGCTGTGCAGACTGCATTAGGCGGCTATCAAAGCATTCATGAACTGACGGCACCGAGCGGGCGACTACACCAGAGCCGTCAGGCAGTGCTCGATGCGGTTGCGGCCAGTGACGTGCTCAATGTCGCCGCACCCGGCGGCTCGATGTATGCCTTTGTCGGTGTTGACCAGAATGTCGTACCCAATTTTGATGATGAGCAATTTGCGTTGCAGTTGCTCGAGGAGCAACACGTTTTATTGGCTCCGGGCAGTAGCTTCAATACCCCATACAAAAATCATTTTCGAATCACGCTCCTACCCGAGGCGCCTCAACTAATGCAGGTGTTCGACAAGATTCACACGGTGCTCGCGGATCATTGGCGCGGGGCGCGTGCGGCTAGCGGCTGATCGATGGCGCGTAGGATAGCGCGTGATCTTGAGGATCTAATTGCGAGTACGACGTTCGATGTCATCGTAACATCGAGCCAGAGACTGTCACGCGCCGTGAACGCGGCGATCGCGAACCGCCATACGCAAAGTGGTGATGCGGCCTGGCGGACACCCAAGGTTTTGCCTTGGCCAAGCTTTCTGCAGGCGCAGTTTATGCAAGCGGCGCTAACGGATCCGACCGGCAGCATCGCAGAGTGGCAGCTGCTCGATAGTTTTCAAGCCGCGAGCGTGTGGCGTGGCATTGTGGCATCGGAGCTCAAGGACAGCGATACAGCAGTGTTCGGGCTGACTGCATTGTCACGCGAGGTGTCGCTGGCATTTTCATTGTTATGCCGCTGGCAGATTTCGGAAGAAGAGCTTAGCGAGTCAATTCATGATGACGAGAGCCGTTTTCTGTGGCGTTGCCTAAGTGCGTATCGCGAGAAACAGTCGGCGCATCGCTGGTTGACGGTCGACGAAGTTACCGAACATTTCGACTTGGCCGCGACTGTAGCTGGTCAACGTATCCTGTTTGCAGGGTTCACAGAGGTCTATCCGTCTCAGCAATCTCTGATCGCCAGTCTCGAAGATCGTGCTTCTGTTTGGGTGCCTGCTGTCAAGGATCGTCATGCCAACACATCACACACACGCCCAGCGAATGATGATGCGTTACTTGTTGCAGCAGGGCACTGGGCGCGACAGCAATTACAAGTCAACCCCGCGGCGCAACTCGCCATTGTATTGCCCGGATTGAGTGAGCATCGACAGGCTGCCGTCGATGGGATTGTGCGGGGGTTGTATCCCGATCTTGCGAGTGAAAGAGGTCAGATTTCGGACGATGTGCTGTCGGTGAGTCTCGGACAGTCGCTGGATCAATACCCTGCGATGCATATCGCCTTGAAGTTGCTGGGATTCGCGGCGCGCGGGGGGCGATTCGATGATATCTCGCCACTCCTTCGTTCACCATTGTTCGGTCGCTCTGCGGACAGTGATAGCATCGAGCTGGCACTCCGTCGCCTGCCGGATCGCCGGTGGCAATGGTCGTCGTTGCTGCAATGGGTAGAAGAACAACAATTAACGCCGCCCGATTGGTTGATATCCTTCGCAGGAGAGGAAGGACTGGACGGTCGCGGTCAAAGATCACCGGCTGATTGGGCGGCCGCATTCAGTCGCGTGTTAGCGTCCAGCCATTGGCTCGAAAATACTGAGATTGACAGCACCGTGTTTCAACTGCGCGATGCAATCTATCAGGCGCTGAACCGAGTGGCCGACTTGTCTAGAATTCAACCACGTCTGTCGTTGGCTGAGGCGGTCGATGCGTTGAACCGTGTCGCCGGAGAGACTATTTTTCAGGCGGAGCAGGCGCTAAGCCCAGTATTGTTGGCGGGACCGCTGGAGACTATTGGCCTGTCATTCGATGGGCTATTTCTTGGTGGGGTCGATCATCAATCCTGGCCGCCACAGGCAAAGGCGTCCAGCCTGATTCCGTGGTCGTTACAACGGCAATTTGGCCTGCCGGATTCTTCTCCTGATCAGGTCTATCG